>JAQICB010000054.1 GCA_027858745.1 Bacteroidales bacterium | reverse complement strand
TACAATGAATACAACATAGCATAGAAACCATATATTGATGTGCATAACAAAACAGTTTTTCTGCGTTAAATTATTTCACAATAGCTCGCTATTATTCAATAATGTGCCTTGATAAACAGCTTTTTATATCAACCGAGGACGAAGGACGAGCTCAGCGGAGCTAATCTGAACTCGAAAAATTACGTCGAACTCAGGTTTTAAATATAATTACCATGAAAAGAAATAGTATATGTGCCTGTGCTGTGTTAGTGTGTAGCTTTCTTTTTCAGAGTTGTCAAAAAGAGGATATATCACAAAACACACACAGCGTACAACAAGATGATTCGGAAGGAAAAATAATACTAGGGAAAAAGTTTCAAAATGCATTTTCATAGACACCTCTTCCCCTTTTTTTATATAGCGAAGAAGCAAAAAAAATAACACAAATGTATATATCCTGTGTTTTTGTTGTATATTCGCATATATATCATTGATAAAAAGATATTTTTTGCATAAATACAAACATACATGTTGAGTAAGTCAACTTGGTCAGGTTTATTAATAGTTTTAGTAATATTTGTTTTGCCGGCAACATTGTTTACGCAAGATGAACCGTCAACTCGGAATATATACAAAACAATGGATAGAATGTTGTCGATGCGACAATATGAAGAAGCAATACCATTAATTGAACGTCTTCTTGAACTTGACCCTGATAATGCAAATTTTAATTTTAAAATGGCATATGCTATTATTCGTGGCTCTTCTTACAAAGATCCCCTGCCATATTTGGAGAAAGCTATTACCAATGTTACCGACCGATATCGTTCTCGTGCCCGGCAAACTTCTGCCCCTGTAGATGCTTTGTGGTATATAGCTTTGGAACACTTTTATAATTACAACTATGAAGTTGCTGAAAGTTATTTTTTGCAATATAAACAGCATATTAACGAATTGCATGATAATTATGATTTCTGTATTGAATCTCTTGATGCTTGTAAGTCAGGACCGATACTTATGAAATCTCCGGTTAATGTACATGTGAGAGATTTTAGCGAAGCTGTTTCGTTACCAACATATTTTCACAGTGGTTTATTTTCTCCGGATGAGGCTGTGTTTGTGTTTACAGCGGATAGAAATCTCGAAAAAAATAATTATCGCCTTGAACATCGTGCATATAATGATGATATTTTTTCGATTTATTACAAAGATAGTGTGTGGTCTGAACCGCGCCCATTAAGTGTTAATATTAATTCAACCGGTCGTGAGGCAAGTGTTGGTATGCACCCAAATGGAAAAATGATGTTGGTGTATCGTGAAGATTCCGACGGAGGTAATTTGTATTATTCTAACTTAATTGACAGTAGTGTGTGGTCGCCTTTGAAAAAATTTCCAAAACCAATAAATTCTTCGGCAAACGAAACACATGCGACTATATCTGCTGATGGGAAGCTCATGTATTTTACCTCAGACAGAAAAGGCGGTTATGGAGGACTCGATATTTATATGTCTCGATTATCTCGCGATAGTGTGTGGCAGGAACCGGTGAATTTGGGACCGATGGTTAATACTGAGCATTACGAAGAAAGTCCTCATTTTCAGGCGAATAGTAATTTGTTGTATTGGAGTAGCAACCGTCCCGGTGGAATGGGAGGCTTTGATGTGTATCGGGGTGAAATTAAACAGGATAGTCTTGCGAGTAATGTGAGAAATATTGGGTATCCAATTAATACGCCGCATAATGATATGTTTTTTAAAACGACAATTACCGGCGGAACAGCGTATTATTCTTCATCGTGTACGTCTACCAACGGAGAATATGATATACAAATAGTAGATTTCGAAGATGCCTCTTTGTATCCCGATGTGCAGGTAAAGGGTTTGGTAATTAAAGATTATACTGACACTCTTCATCATAGTTCAATATTTTTATCAAACCTCACAACTCGCACTATAACTGACTCTTCTCTTTTAGATAGTGTGAGCGGATTTTATGAGTTTAATCTCCATTCAAAAAATAAATATTTTGTCTCTGTTCGGCACAACGATACAATGTATTATTCGAAACCATTTTTTGTGTCGGAGTATTTTGCAGATTACACTTTTGAAAATGAAATAGAATTACGACCGATTTTTATTACAGATTCATCCTTACGGCAAAGTGTGAGCGATTTTACTATTATCCGAAATTCTGAAGATGTGTCTGATGATGCTTCTGTTTTCGATTCGGTAAAAAATGTGTTTGCTATAACAGATTCTTTCGAGATAACTACTCTTTCTCGAAACAATACGATTGTTGATTCGGCAGAATTTAATTATTTTATGCGAAGACAACAGTATGATATCGAAATGCCGGAGCCGCAAGAGGAACAAAATGAATTGATTGTTGCCGATAATCCTATTGATACTATGTCGGTGGATACCTTAACTTCTGTTTCGCAAATGGTTGCAGTTCCTCGTCCCAAATCTTCACAGTCCGTGTTAAAAGAACCACAGGTAAAAGCTCAAGTTAACACCTCATTTCTTGCTGATTCTCTATTGTCGAGTGGTATAGAAAATTTGAATTTTGGACAATTTGATGTTTCTGAAGAAGATTTACAAAATGCATATTTTTTGTTTGATTCAATTGATGATGTTGACAAACAACTTGTGTGTCTCGATTTTTTAGCTCAAAATAATCGTATTTCAGGTGAATATAATGATGCCCTTGATATGCAATTGCGTGCTTTGTCTTTGCTCGAAGAACATAAATCTGAAAATATGGTAGCTCAAAAAAAGGAGGAGATAGGAGAACTCTACTCTGATTTATGGTATAGCGAGGAGTCAATAGATTTGTATGAACAAAGTTTGGAAACATACAAAGATATGCAGAACAAAGAAAAGACGGCAGAGATGTATTTTAAAATTGCAGATGTCTTAATGCGCGATAAAAAATTTGAACAAGCTATTGATTACTTATTTGAATCTTTAGAATTTATTCCTTCGCCTAAGCAACAAGCTCAAGCGTATAATAAAATTGCTGTTTCGTATCATAATTTACGTATGTATTCTTCTGCCCTTGAAAATTATAATAAAGCAATTCAAATAGCTTCTCAAATTAATGATAAAGAGGGCTTGGCATTATACCAAAATAATATTGGGAATCTTTATTTTGATACTGGTGATCATGCTGAAGCACTTATCCATTATTCGGTTTCTCTTGGTTTGTATCAAGAATTGTTAAATGAATATGGTATTTCAATGGTTTTGTATAATACTGGTAATGTACATAGAATTGAAGGTGAGTATACGCAGGCAATTGATAATTTTGTGAAAAGTATTAAAATTGCAGAAAAGAATATGTACACAAATATATTGTCACAGAATTATTTCGCCTTATTTTCAGTATATAAAAAAATAGGAAATAATAAATTGGCTCTTGAGTATTATCAAAAATATTATGAATTGCAATCTCCGGTTTCTCGTCGCGAAAATCAAATAGCTCAATTTATTGAAAAGCATATAGTCGATGCCAAGCAGCTTGATTTGTTAAAAATGAAAATGCAACAAAAAGAGAATTTGTATGAATTTGAGAATATTAAATATCAAAAAGAATTAGAACTTCTCGAAGAACGTGAACGATTGCTTGAATTGACAAAAATTGGTTTTGGCGTGTTCCTTGGCGGTCTTTTACTCTTGTTTATTCTCTTGCTATTACGATTCCGAACACGACGGAAGTATTATACTGAATTATCAGTTAAAAATGCTGAAAAATTGCAGCAACAGGAGGAAATATCTGTGCAGCGCGAAAATCTTGAAATGCTTAATTATCAACTTGAACAATTGTCTATTGTTGCAAGCCAAACAGCAAATGCGGTTGTTATATTAAATGCAGACGCTTCGGTTGAGTGGGTAAATGATTCTTTTGTGTCTTTGTACGATAAAAAACCTGAAAACTTTTTCGATTTTGTTAATTCAAATGATGAGCAGCAACATATTACTGAGTGTATTCGCTCTGCTCAATCGGTGTTGTACGAAACTCAAAGAATGCAAAATGGTAATCTAGTATGGGTGCAATGTACGCTTACTCCAATTGTTGAAAAGGAGGTGCTCTCTAAAATAATTTTAATTGAATCGGATATTGATGATTTGAAACAACAAGAAATTGAAATTATTTCGCAACGTGATGAGATTCTAAAACAGTCGCAAGGTATTGAAAAACAACGTGATGTTGCCGTAAATCAACGCGACGAGATTGGACAGCAAAAACAATCTATTGAGGAATCTCTTACTGAATTGCAAAAAACACAAAAACAACTTATCGAGTCAGAAAAAATGGCTTCATTAGGTAGTTTGGTTGCGGGTATTTCACATGAAATTAATACGCCGGTCGGTATTGGTATTGCCGCATCAAGTTCGGTATTTTCTCAAACAGAATCTCTTAAGGAATTGTTTGAGTCTAAAAAAATGAAACAGTCCGATTTGCAAAATTATCTCTCTTCAACACAAGAGGCTGTCCAACTTATTCAATCTAATCTTGTGCGAACCGGCAATTTGGTTAAAAGCTTTAAGCAGGTTTCGGTAGACGAGATGACTGATAATAAACGGCTGTTTAATTTGCATAATTATATTAATGAAGTTATGACAAGTCTTTCTGCAGATATAGGAGAACGCGAAATTGAGTTAACAGTCGATTGCCCCGAAGATATTCAACTTAACAGTTATCCGGCTGCATATGCGAAAATTATTTCGAATATGATGCGGAATGTGATTCGTCATGCCTATGAACCCGATGAGGTACATATAGTAACGATAACGGCTCGTGTTATTGGTTCGGAACTACGCTTAGATTTTGCCGATGAAGGTAAAGGTATGCCACCTGAAGTTGTTCAAAAAGTGTTTAATCCGTTTTTTACCACGAATATGCAAACTGGTAAGGGGTTGGGTATGAGTATGGTTTTTAATGCGGTTGTGAAACAATTGCAGGGAGATATTTCCTGCGAGAGTGTCGAAGGAAAAGGCACAACCTATCATATGAGTATTCCTCTTTCTTAACTCACATCATTATCGCAAAAGAATAATGTGTGGAATATCTCGTTTTAAGCTACCGAAATAATTCTCATGTTCTGATGTTTTTTTAATTTTGTGTGTTCGGAATATACAATAGATAAAAAATAGATAGATGAAATTTATAAATACACATTCTCATGTTTATTTGTCAGAATTTGACAAAGATCGTTACGATGTAATTGAACGTGCACGTTTAGAAGGCGTTGAGAAGATTCTATTACCGGATATAGATGCTGCGCATCGTTCAAAAATAAAGAAAACCCTTACTGATTTTCCGGATATCTGTGTGCCTATGCTCGGTATTCATCCGACCTCTGTAACTGAAACATTTGAGGCTGAATTGATAGATTTTGATGCTCATTTACAAAATGATACACCTTGTGCAATTGGTGAAATTGGATTGGATTTGTATTGGGATACAACATTTTTGGAAGAACAAAAAATTGTGTGTGTGCATCAAATTCGTGCTGCACAAAAGCATAATAAACCCATTGTTATTCATGTGCGAAATGCTTTCGACGAAATATTCGAATTGTTAGAGACTTTACAAATACCACAATTTTCGGGGGTATTTCATTGTTTTTCCGGAACCGCAGAGCAGGCTCAGAAAGCTATTGATATGGGCTTTTATCTTGGAATTGGTGGTGTGGTAACATTTAAAAATGCCGGTTTAGATACAGTTGTTCGTACTCTAGATTTAGATAAAATTGTACTCGAAACTGACGATCCGTGGTTGACTCCTGCACCATATAGAGGTAAGAGAAATGAACCTTCCTATGTGAGGTATGTGGCGAACAAACTTGCAGAGATTTTTTCTTGTTCAGTTGAAGATGTCGCTCGTATAACAACTGCGAATGCTCAAAAATTGTTCTCTGTGTAATTATGAGCTTTGCTAATACATATTTTTCCCGTTTTCAGTCGCTTCCGCAGCAGATTTCTGTGCCACCGTCTTCTGAATTGCAGATTTCGATTGTTATTCCCTGTTTTTCGGAACCGGAGATTATTCGCACTCTCGATTCTTTACGTGCGTGTGATAAATCAGCATCGCAGGTCGAAATTTTAATTGTGGTGAATTATGCCGAAAACGTATCCGATGATGTGAAAAAGTATAATCAACGTACGTATGCTGAATTGCGTAATTACTCCGCTCAGTATTCTACCAAAGAAATGACTTTGTATCCATTATTCGCAGACGATTTGCCGCAGAAACACGCAGGGGTGGGGCTTGCTCGGAAAATAGGTATGGATGAAGCTGTACACCGATTTAACAACATTGATAATCCCTCAGGCATAATTGTCGCATGTGATGCCGATAGTTTAGTGCAAACTAATTATTTGCAAGAAATTAGAAATTGGTATCACAATCATCCGCAGTGTGCTGTTGCTTGCGTATATTTTGAACATCCTCTGTCAGGAGATTTGCCTCAATATATGTATGATGCGATTGCGCAATATGAATTGCATCTACGGTTGTATGTTGAAGCATTAAAATATATGCAGGTTCCATATGCGTATCACACCGTTGGTTCGTGCATGACGCTCACAGCCCATGCATATTGTAAATGTGGCGGTATGAATAAACGGCAGGCAGGGGAAGATTTTTATTTTTTACAAAAATTATTTCAAGCTGAATCTGTCAGAGAGGGTGTTGGTGAAATAAACTCAACTATGGTAATTCCCTCATCTCGTGTTTCGTATCGTGTCCCTTTTGGAACCGGACATGCTATGCAAGAAATGATGCAAACGCCGGAACCCCTTTATTATTCATATCATCCGCATAGTTATGAGGTGTTGCGTGAGTTTTTTAAGATGATTCCTTCATTTTATTCTGCAAATAGAATGGAGGTAATTAGTCTGTACAAAACGTTTCATCCTGCAATTCGATCTTTTGTGTCAGAAGCTATTTTTTGTGTAAAGATTGACGAAATTCAATCAAATGCCTCATCAGATGAAGCGTTTGCAAAACGTTTTTTTATGTGGGCAAATGCCTTTTTCGTGTTTCGTTTTCTTAATGAAGCGCATATTTCTTTTTTTCAAAAGCTTCCGGTTTCTCAAGCAACAGAATTATTTTTATGCCGCCCCGTCAATTCAGTTGTTGATGCACTGCATTATGTACGAAAAATTCAAAAAAAAATTGATTAATTACGAATTTTAAAATGAGTAGCTTATTTCAGGTATTGATACGATATTAAGCATTCATCATTAACCCAACTTGAAAATTTTTGTCTGCAATTCGGAATAATAAAAAAAAACCGAATGTGTATGCATCTGTATGTGAGGGATATGAAAATAAATAGTTTTTTAAACAAAATGCTATATGCCAGTTAACTAGATACATAACATTTTTCAATTCCAAAAGTAGTCCCCCATAGAATTGGATTTCATTTCCCTGTTTTGTATCTTTGCCAAATGTTCATAAAGCAGATCAAAAAGAAGAACAAAAATTCAGACAAGCAATACATTTACTATCGCTTGGTGCATACGTATAAAATAGGCAATAAGGTACGCC
>JAQICB010000039.1 GCA_027858745.1 Bacteroidales bacterium | reverse complement strand
ATTAAGCAAGTTATCATTTATAGTGATACTTCCCCCTTCCTTTGCTTCGTTCCGCTACGCTCCACTTCGCAAAGGAAGGGGGAAGTTTTTCCATTAACAACGTGGTGAAACTTTACAGATTATAATTATGACATATTACATTTCAAAAACCATTAAATCTTCGTTCGAAGATGCAATTCAACGAGTTACGTATGCTTTACAAAAACATGGATTTGGTGTTGTAACCGAATTGAATATGCATACGAAGTTTAAAGAAAAATTAGATATTTCGTTTAGAAAATATACAATTCTTGGTGCGTGCAGCCCTGCTCATGCTCATCAGGCTTTGACGGTCGAAGATAAAATAGGTACAATGCTCCCCTGCAATGTTATAGTGCAAGAACAGGCAGAAAATACCATTGAGGTTGCGGCGGTTAACCCCAAAGCATCGATGATGGCAGTAGAAAATAAAAATCTTGCTCTCATGGCAGAAGAAATTGAACAAACATTGCAAGAGGTAATAAATTCTCTGTAATATTTTAATCTATTGCTTTTGTGGAGGTTAGTGACATTTTTTTCGTTTGTGTAAAATGAAAAAATGTCACTTTTTTTTCGTCTAAACTGAAATTTTTTCTCATTTTAAATCCCCAATAAAAAATAGTATAAAAGCAGCTCTTTGGGGTAATATACCCTTAAGCTTTACCACCGCGTCTGACCTCTAAACCTGAGTTCGATATAATTTTTTAGGTTCAGAACGCTTATAAAAAGTTTGCTTTGCATAAAAAACAGTTTTTCTGCGTTAAATTATTTCACAATAGCTCGCTATTATTCAATAATTTGCCTTAATAAACAGCTTTTTATATCAACCGAGGACAAAGGACGAGCTCAGCGGAGCTAATCTGAACTCGAAAAATCACGTCGAACTCAGGTTCTAAGGGAATCAACATTATTGTTCGGCTTAGGCTTTCAAGACCTGCAAACGCAATTAGGACAGATATGCCATGGCGTCCCCTAGCAATCATTAAGATAATTTCGGTCATTAACCGCTAAATCAAACGAGATTTCACAATATCGGAAATAATCTTTCCGTCAGCTTTACCTGCTAATTCTTTGGTAACAACTCCCATTACTTTCCCCATATCTTTCATACCTTCCGCTCCAGTTTTTGCTATTGTTTCGTCAACAAATGCTGCTATTTCCTTTTCAGAAAGTTGTTTGGGTAAATACTGTGAAATTATTTCTGCTTCGTGCAATTCCACATCTGCAAGTTCTTGCCTGTTTTGTGTTGTGTATTCTTGTGCGGAGTCCTTGCGTTGTTTAACCAATTTTTGCACTATTTTCAACTCTTCGTCCTCCGAAAGTTCACTAGTACTACTTGTTTTTGCTAATGTAAATGCTGTTTTAAGAGCACGTAATGCCTCTAATTTCCCTTTTTCTTTATTCTTCATTGCTGCCATTAAATCTTTGGCAACTTGTTGTGATACACTCATAATGCTTTGTATTTAAAATTATATATTTAATTCTTATTCAAATAGTACTGTTTTTCTTTATTATATATGCCAAAACTTTTTTTCAAGTCTTTCTATACTACCTGTGTATATTTCTATAAAGTTCAGGACAAGTGAAAAATATACCCCACAGCATACTCATGTATTCGTGGATTTATATGTTGAGCAGCAACGCAAAACTGACGACAAAGGAAGAGCTCAGCGAAGCCAACTTGTACTTTAGAGACAAACACTTATTATAAACCTTTTTTCTTCGCTTCATTCCAGTACACATCCATTTGTTCCACATTAAGTTTTTGCAATTCAATGCCTTTCTCCAAAGTTTGTGATTCTAAATAATTGAATCTACGACGAAATTTTTTATTTGTTTTTTCCAAAGCAGTTTCCGGATCTATGCCATACAAGCGAGCTGCGTTAATTATAGAAAACATAAAATCACCAAATTCCGCTTCAATATTTTCTTTGTTGTGTGTTTCAAACAACTCGGTTTTCAACTCGTCAAATTCCTCTGCAACTTTATCCCACACATCCTCTTTCTGATCCCAATCAAAACCAACAGCACGAGCTTTTGACTGCATTCGACCTGCTTTTATCATTGCCGGTAACGATTCCGGGACTCCGGAAAGCACCCCTTTTTTTCGTCCTTTTTCTTTTTGTTTCAACTGTTCCCACCGCTCTTTAACTTGCTGTTGATTTTTGAGATTTTCTTCACCAAAAACATGCGGATGACGATATATTAATTTTTCACATAATGAATTAACAACATCGGTTATAGAAAATGCATCTTGTTCGGAACCAATTTTTGCGTAAAACACAATGTGAAGCAAAACATCTCCCAATTCTTTTTTCATTTCTTCGGTATCACCTTCGAGAATGGCATCGGCAAGTTCGTACACCTCTTCTATTGATTGATTGCGAAGTGTTTCAAAAGTTTGTTTCTTATCCCACGGACATTTTGCTCTGAGCTCATCCATAATATCAAGAAGTCGTCCGAATGATTCGAGGGCATCATCTTTATTAATCTGTTTCATACATCATACATATTTCCCAACAAAAGTAGTTCTTTTTACAGAAAATATTGAAAACATTGGCGTTTTTGTTATACATAACAATACGCTATGTCAGAACGATTCTATATGATATCTAAAAATAACACATTAATTTTTATAATCTGTTACTTTAACTGTAATCTAAAACTATACCCTAATCTGTTTAGAAAACTAAAAAAAGTCAGGGAACATCAAGACAATTTTGTATATTTACGCCATTTTTAAAAAAACATGAAAGTAGAAATTATATCTATTGGCGATGAAATATTAATTGGGCGAACGATAAACACGAATGCCGCATGGATTGGTGAACAATTATCATTGCTCGGTTTTTTTATTAATCGCGTCACAACAATTTCTGACACCGAAGAAGCGATTACACAATCTATTAAACAAGCATATACCGAAAATAATGTGGTAATTATTACCGGTGGACTTGGTCCGACAAATGATGATATTACCAAATTAATTTTGTGTAAACTATTCGATTCTCCCCTGTCCACGCACAGCGAAGCTCTTAAAAATATTAAAAAATTCGTATCTTCGCGTGGCGGAGAAATGAACCAACTCAATAAGGATCAGGCACTATTTCCGGAAAAAGCCGATTTTATACCAAATTATAGCGGAACAGCTTCGGGTATGTGGTTCTCTCACGAAAATTGTATTATTATTTCACTTCCGGGTGTGCCGCATGAAATGAAAGACATGATGAGCGATACCATAATTCCCAAATTACGCAAAGAATTTACTTTGCCGGTAATTGTTCACGAACACATATTACTCAGTGGAATTGCTGAAGCAAAACTGGCTGAAATAATAGCTCCCTGGGAAGATTCTTTATCAGATAAAATAAAATTAGCATATCTCCCGTCTCCGGGTATAATAAAACTTCGATTAACCTGCATAACCGATTCTCATGAACAGGCAGAAAAGCTTATTTCACAAGCAATATCAGATTTAAAGCCCTACGTTCAAGACCATATTTATGGTTATGGTCTCAAAAATATGGAAGAAATTGTAGGTGATATGTTACGAGAAAATGAAGCAACAATCTCAACTGCTGAAAGCTGTACGGGTGGAAATATTGCACACATACTCACCCTCATTTCGGGTAGTTCTCAATATTTTAAAGGAGGTATAGTTAGTTATGATAATTCCATTAAGATTAATGAATTACATGTTCCTGAATCAACCATTACTTCACATGGTGCGGTAAGCAAAGAAGTAGTTGAAATTATGGCACAAGAATGCCGAAAAAAATTCAACACTACCTATGCCATTTCTACTTCGGGTATAGCGGGTCCGACCGGTGGAACAGAAAAAAAACGGGTGGGAACTGTATGGATTGGCATTGCAGATAGTACTAATACCTATTCGTATACATTTAATTTTGGCAATAACAGAGAGCGTGTTATTACACGCACGAGTATTACTGCTTTAAACTTAATTCGTAAACTATTAATAAACAATAAATTATGAGCAAACTACCGGTTAAAAAAACAAAAATATTATTTGTCTGTCTCGGTAATATCTGTCGTTCCCCATCTGCACATACTATTTTTCAATATTTGGTAGATACCAAAGGGCTTTCTGATAAATATGAAATAGACTCCGCCGGAATTCTATCTGTTCACCAAGGAGAAATGGCAGATGCACGCATGCGTAAACATGCCGATAAACGAGGATATATCATTACCACCCGATCACGTCCGGTTGACCCGGTTGCTGATTTTGAGCATTACGATATGATTATCGGGATGGATAATAATAATATAAAAAGTCTTCGAAGCATGACAGTTGTTGATGATAAAATAGACAAAATATCGAAAATGACAGATTATTGTACGCTTTTTAAAGAAACAGAAATACCAGACCCTTACTATGGTGGATTTGAGGGATTTGAATATGTTCTTGATTTGTTAGAAGATGCCTGCAATGGTCTGTTACTTGAACTTGAAGAAGTTTAATATAAACTACTAAAAACTAAATATTTACTAATTATAAAAATTAATTAATTATGAAACATGTAGCTTCAAGAGAACGATACGATTCCATGCAGTACTCATTCTGCGGAAATAGTGGATTGCAATTACCCAAACTATCATTAGGACTTTGGCATAACTTCGGTGGTGTTGATGTTCACGAAAACGCTAAGAATATCTTAATCGATGCATTTGATAATGGCATTACGCATTTTGACCTTGCAAACAATTATGGTCCTCCTGCCGGTTCTGCTGAAGAAACACTGGGAAAAGTGCTTAAAAACGAACTATCGGGCTATCGCGATGAGCTTATCATCTCCACAAAAGCCGGATTTGGCATGTGGGAAGGTCCGTATGGCGACGGAGGTTCAAAAAAATATCTGATATCCAGTTTACATCAAAGCCTCAAACGGCTTAATCTTGAATATGTTGACATTTTTTACCATCACCGATTTGACCCACAAACACCGATGGAAGAGACCATGGATGCACTTGAATTAATCTACAAACAAGGAAAAGCATTGTACATTGGGCTTTCAAATTACAATTCTAAGCAAACCCAACAAGCAGTTGATCTTCTCTCACAAAGAGGTGTTCCATGCTTAATTCATCAGTTTAAATACAGCATGTTTCACCGTGAACCTGAAAAAGATAAGCTCTTACAAAGATTAGAGAAAAACGGTATTGGTTCAATTGCCTTCTCTCCTCTTGCCCAAGGATTGTTAACCGACAAATACATTAATGGCATACCGGAAGACTCACGAGCAGCAAAATCACACGGATTTTTATCGAAAGATGAAATTAACGATAAAAGCGTGAGCACAATTAAAGCACTCAACGATATTGCTCAAAACCGATCGCAAAGTCTTGCTGAAATGGCAATTGCATGGATTTGGCATATGGGCGTAACCTCCGTTTTAATTGGAGCAAGTTCGCAACAACAATTACGCACAAACCTTAATGCACTTTCGTCAAAACCCTTTACAGATGATGAAATTAAAAAAATTGAAAAGGCATTATCATGAAATTAATGATTAATTGTTAATGGTTAATGTTTGATTTTGAGGAATCAGATATCAGTTAAATTGCATTTCATACAAAAGAACTGCCTGTGCACCTAAGGTGCTATCCTGAGCGGAACGTAGTGAAGTGTGAGGACCTCTGCCATAAAATACAACATCAAATAACCGGCAGTGTTCATGCACGAGTTCTTCACATTTCGCTTCGTTTCATTCAAGATGATGTGTTTCGATGGTCAGTCACGACGGGACAATATATCCTTGGGATGTATGTAATGAATGATTTTGAATTTACACAAAATATATCTTGTCTTTTCTGGACGCATTCCCAACCACTGATTTATATACCAAAGGCGTTACCGTTGGACTGAATTATGTTTTGCTTTCAGCCTATACTGCTGCGAGGAAGTTCCACGAAGGTATGTTTATGGTAATTTCAAATTCTTTGTGCCTTTTTATACCTTATATTCATAAACCTGAGTTCGACATAATTTTTCGAGTTCAGATTGATTAACATCCAGTCCACTCCTTATACCTAAATCCCTAGGAAAATACTACCACCATTTATTGACATATAATATCAATCGATTGTTGTCCTTGACTATTTCCTAATTCGCGTGAGCGGGTATAATCCTCACACGCACCAATAGTATCCTTGTTGAATATTTTCAATTGGGCTCGTTTCTTAAAAAAATCAGGATTTGTATCATTGCGCGATATGAGCGTATCCATATCAGCTATGGCTGATTCATACTCAAATATCATTTCTTTACAGACAGCTCTATTGTAATAGAGTTTTTTATAATTAGGTTCAATCTTAACAACTTTATTAAAAAGCTTGATTGCTTCTTCACAATCCACCCGTTGGTTAACACAATTCTGCATATAGGCGACTCCTAATCCATACAAAGCCTCGCCACTCTTTTTTTTAATCTTTATTGCTTTTTTATATATTACAATAGCACTATCAATATCATTGTTAGCAGTATAGATTTGACCTTGATTAACCAGTGTATCATAATTTACTGTTTCTTTCTTCGATTCTTGTTCGAAATGACACGAACTAAACAAGATGAAACAGATACACGAAAAAATTATATTTTTAATCATACTATTTATTATTTTACAGACACACTTTTCCTATTCAAAAAACACCTTATGTATCATAAACATAAGGAAATAAATTTGTGTCAGTTCTTAGTCAAAGAAACAACAAAAAATGCAGACCCTCTGTGTGTATTCGGAAATATAATTTTTCGGGAAGAATTTTTCGTGTACTCTTACGATTTAAAACCAAGAATTAAAACTGGTCTGCAATATGTTGGCACCGCGTGTGATTATGAATTATTGAAGAGTATATCCATAAATATTGGTAAAATAATCATTAATCCAAATCACATCGCCCTGAGCATTCATTATCATTATCGCATTTTCTGTTTTTTTTAACCTGAGTTCGATATAATTTTTTAGGTTCAGAACGCTTATAAATAGTGAGGTTCAATCAAAAATAATGAAATAATAACGGGTTATTTTAAATTATTTTTGAGCTGAAGATGGCT
>JAQICB010000034.1 GCA_027858745.1 Bacteroidales bacterium | reverse complement strand
CAGTTGGTAAGTTATCACTAAATTTAGAAAAGTATCCGTAATACGAACCCATTAAACGATAGCCTTCACCATCCCCCCAATCATGAGCCGTAGAATTCATCATTGCCATATGAAACAAGGAGGTTGTGTTTTGCAAATAATAGGGACCAACCGGCATGTCTGTCGGCGAAAAATACACACGAGCAACCTTCCAATCCGTGCCAATAATTGTTTGAAAATTAGCATCTTGAATTGGACCTGCGGGCACACCATTCAATAGAAAATTAGCATCGCCCTCACCTTTTACCATAAGATTCATGTAAAATTCCTCATTTGCATGCGAACCATAAGTACGCACAAATCCCATTTTATATGAACCGGTACAGCCGTCAACAGCAGGCAATAAGGCAGCTGCCATTTCGCACTGATATCCGGAATGATGATATGCATATACCGGAGCAGAAGCTGTAACAAAAGTATAATTCGACGTTGTTGGACCTCCCAGCTGATAGGAAGTTTGTTGCCCCGCATCTATAGTTGTAAAATATGTTCCATTAATTTGTATTTCTGTATCATCTTCGGTAGCAGTAACAAACACTCGTTCCTGAAAATCAACCCCTTGTGTGCCACCATTTTCATACCCTTGCCCTTTCACAACAATATATTCCGTTCCAATAACATCAGTTGGCACAATTTGGTCTCCTGCGTAATCTTCACAATCACCCGAATCAGTATACTCTTGAGGATACGTTGAGTCATCGGCAACCGTGATTGCCACATCTTTATTTGACACAATATATGTTCCTCCTAATTTTCCGGCACTTGCAGTTTGATTAGATGCCCGCACCACATAGGTTTGACCTTTATTCAACAAAACCGTTTTGGTGGTTCCCGCCGGAATACCAACCGCATCGGACGTTGGTGTAATCTGCACCTCAGTATTATTTTCGGTCGCGGCAACAACAATGTAAGAATACGCAGGGTCGGGTATTGGACTAACAGACGTACCATTGTGTATCGGATCATTATCCCAAATATTTTGCAGAGGAGCATAAAATTCTGTTCCTAAGGCATTTTGTCCTTTAAACGAAAAAATATCGGTATTTAATACCGAAGAAATTTCATAATAAGCAGTAATAAGGGCTGACGAACGCACATATATCGCCTTGTTTTCGACAACATTTCCCACATTAGAGGATTGAATATCATTAATCCATTGGGTGAGGTCAACGTAATCGGTACTATTTGCCGGAATTGTTAAATTAATTGGTTGAAACGCCTGATTAGCTGGAATTGAGATCGTAATATTTGCCGGAGCATCTTGTGTTGCCAAACGCAAATAAATTGGTCGACCACCAATTTTGTATTCATAATCTTCAGGCCACTGAGGTGCATGGTTTTGATTGCCATATGGAGCGGCAAACCAAAACTCAAAATCTACCTGAGCATACCCAGAGGAAACTGAAATAAAAAAAGCAATGCACAACATTGCTAACGGACGTACAATACGTAATAATATTGGAGCATTCATATATGTAGAAGTATAATTATGTTTCACGATTCATTATTTATAGACAACATTTTTTAAGAAAAAGTTGCATCTTACAAAATAAGGACTTATCCTTGATAAAAGCAAAAAATATCAGCTAAAAAATCGGACACACACACACAAAATAATCAACAATAATATATGGTTATTCTTCTGAAAAATAGGCAGATATTTTTCTATATTCACTAAAGACAGTTGCACGAGATATAAACCCTACATATTTCCCATTATTCAAAACAGGAAAATTATAGTGTCTCGTTTTTTGAATTGTTTTCACCACATCATCCATATGATCCTCGGGAGAGAAAAAATATTTAGGCATATGCATTAATGTTCTCACATCAACTTTGTTATACTTCTTAACATCAAACATAATGTCTCGAATATCATCGAGCTTAATAATTCCATGCAAAACACCATCATCATCAACAACCGGAAAAATATTTCTGCGAGATATTTTAATAAAATTAACTAATCCACCGAGACTGGCATTAACATTTATAGGCACAAAATCTGTTTCAATTAATTTTTTAATATTGAGTAATGTTAAAACAGACTTGTCATTATTATGCGTTAATAACTGCTTACGTTTTATGAGTATATGCGTATACACCGAAGATGATTCAAACACACGAACCGTCGCAAATGTTATCGCAGAAACAAGCATAAGGGGGACAAATAAATTGTATCCGCCACTTAATTCAGCAATAAGAAATATTCCGGTCAAAGGAGCATGAAGGGTTCCGGTAATCATTCCGCACATACCCAACAACACGAATAAACTTATCGACACATGTATATCAAAATTCAAGAATAACACAGCAAACAACATTCCAATATTTGCCCCCATAAAAAGAGCAGGAGCAAAAATACCACCAACTCCTCCGGCACCAAACGTAACAGAGGTTGCAATAACCTTAATAAATATAACCGCTATTAATAAAAAAACGACAACAAAAATATTTTGTGACAGAGAAGAAAAAACGGTATCAGTAAATAAAAAAGAATAATCTCCACGAACACTCATATTTATTTCGTTATACCCCTCACCATATAAAGAAGGAAAAAAGAATAAACAAAGTCCTAAAAGTGCTCCACCAATATATAACCTTTTTCGTGGTTCCTTTATTTTTTCAAACAGACCTTCTATATAGACATACATCCGTTTAAAATACACCGAAATTAAGCCGACAATTACCCCAAAAATGAGGAAGGAGGGTATATCTATTAAATCGTAACTAATTTTCTGAAAAACAACCGAGTAAAACAAGACATCTTGTTCCATCAAAAAATATGACATTAATGTTGCGGACGAAGCTGCCAATAATAATGGGACAATAGAAGCCATAGACAAATTAAGCATCATCACTTCTAACACAAAAATTACCGCTGCAATTGGTGCATTAAAAATTGCTGCCATTACACCTGCAACACCACAGCCAATAAGCAACATAACTTGTCGATGATTAAATCGAAAAAAACGTGCTATATTTGATCCATACGCAGCTCCCGACACAATACTCGGCCCCTCCAGACCAACAGAACCACCAAATCCGACTGTTAAAGCACTCGCAACTATTGAAGAATACATATTATGCGGCGCAATTTCTCCACGTTTCATTGACATAGAATACAAAACCTGTGGAACACCATGTTTTACATTTCGTTTTACAATATATTTAGTAAATAACAATGCCAATAAAATCCCCACTAAAGGAAATAAAAAATAAAAATAATTCCCTTCGCCAAATGGTGACCAAACGTGTAAACCATAGGAAATAATGTGTGCTAAATTTTTTAAAGCAACCGCAGCTACTCCGACAATAAGTCCGGTAATAACACTTACCATATAAATAAAATGTTTATCGGTAATTGCATCTAATCGCCATTTATAGAAGCGTACTAAAAATTTATGAGAATTTACTTTCATTAAAATTTTTGTTCTTGAAAATACTAAACTAAATAAACATATCGTTTACTATAAAAACACAAAATAATATGCCTATGAATAAACATTTTACTCGCTCACAAAGTTCTCAATCTTTTTGTAAAAACAAAATTGAATCACAAAGTTTTACACACAAAATTTCATTTTTACAAAGTTACTGCAGAGCTTTTACTATTATTAAAACTAAATCAATTAATTCTTTTGATTTTGCTCTCAATTAAATAAGTGGTTATTTACTTGTTATTATTAAAAGAGGTTGTTCTCAAAACAGCCTCTTTTTTTTACGAATGGCAGCAATTACACAAATTCGGACAGATTTTTATTACTAACCTGAGTTCGATATAATTTTTTAGGTTCAGAACGCTTATAAATAGTGAGATTCAATCAAAAATAATGAAATAATAACGGGTTATTTTAAATTATTTTTGAGCTGAAGATGGCT
>JAQICB010000030.1 GCA_027858745.1 Bacteroidales bacterium | reverse complement strand
CAATAGCTCGCTATTATTCAATAATTTGCCTTGATAAACAGCTTTTTATATCAACCGAGGACAAAGGACGAGCTCAGCGGAGCTAATCTGAACTCAAAAAATTACGTCGAACTCAGGTTTCTATTTTCTTAGTTATGAATTGAGACTACAAACTCACGTTCTCCAAAACATTCTGTTGCACATACCAGACATACCCTTCAACGCCATACCCCATGGAGGAAATAATGTTCATATATTCAGCAACTTGCTCTGTGTGAGTGGTCGCTGTTTGATCGGTAAATTTGTAATCAACAATTACAGCATGATTATCTGTAATCATAATTCTATCGGGGCGTTTTTCAACTGCCGTTGGCAACAATATACTTTGCTCAGACAAAACCGTATAGCTGCCATCAAACCATGATTTCACTTCCGAACCTTGGATTTTATTCCTTATAAAATCATTCATCTCAGCAGTTTCATGTACTTCCATCAAACCTTCCAACACACATGATTGAACTGCCCGTGCTACATCATCAACGGTAATAATGCGTTCTAATATTTTGTGCATGGTAAGACCGTAAGAACGTGAAGTATGATTGCTCTGTTGGTTAAAAAACTGCTTTGCTTCCGGATTGGGTAACAAAACAGGACGTTTATTAAACACGGTATAGTCTCGTAATATATGTGCTGAATTGACATCTTTTTTAGTTTCGGGCAAGGCTGCCAATGTGCCGTATTCATATACATTCGTATCTGTTTGGGTAAAATCCACACCAAAACCATTGAGAAACTTTTGCTCCATGTTCTGCATTAAATTCACCATAGATATTTTTTGCGAAGAATTAATCTGAGGCGAATACATCATACACAAAACCTCCTCGGCACGTGTGCAGGCGACATAGAGATTGTTAATATTATCGAAAAACAACTGCATAGTTTCTTCTATAAACTGATCTTTAAATTGTGTATGCATCAATTTTCGAGAATACTTTACGGGAACTATTGGAAGGTTTTCAAAATCAGTTTTCTGAGTGTGAGCAATAATTTTTGATAATTGTGGAACATAAAAATTCCAAATTACATAGGGCATTACAACCACTTTAAATTGCAATCCTTTGGACTTATGAATTGTCATAATTTGCATAGCCCCATTTGTTTCGGGTTGTGAAACATAGAGTTTTGATGCTTTTTCTTTCCACCATTCCATAAACATGCCTACAGAGTTGGGATGCGACTGCATAAAGGAATAAACTTGTTCTTGAAAGGCGTGAATAAATGGCACATCGTCTTTACTCGTACCTAAATTAAATTCCTTAATCACAGAATCAGAAATTTCTAATAAAGACATGCCTCGAAGAGCAGATAGTAATTGTCCGAATATATGAGAAAAATCTGATAGGGGTAACAAATCATCTTGTTCGAGCACAAATAAGGAATAATACCGCAACAACACTGTTTGCGTTACAGTACATTCCGGAGTATCCATATACTGAAAAACAGCTATAAGAAATTGTACTGCCGATGATGTTTCTATTTTTAATGCCTCAGACGATACAATAGTAAATTTTTCGGCATGTTCGGGATATTCCTCTTTAGCCTCATTCAAAAATTGCACAACTTCCTTTATCTCTTTTTTACCCCGTGTTAGAATCGCTATATCTTCCGCCAAATAGCCACTCTTGTGCAATTCTATAATAAACTGAATAGTACGTTCTTTAACCTCATCGCGATACTCTTCTTTACTCAGTTTTTGCCCCGTATCGATTGACTCTATTCGCACATAACCGCCTTTTTGTGTATTGGGAGTAGTTTTTTGTTCAACATCAGCATACAAAGATTGAATTATTTCTAAAAACTCACCAGAGCCATCTGCACTTTCCAAAAAAGCATTAAAAAGATCCGAAGCAACTTTAGGAATCTGTGAAAAAAAGGCATTATTAAATGCAATAATTCGTTCACGACTTCGCCAATTTTGTTGCAAATAATGTTCTTCACATTGAGTGCAATCACGCACAATATCATATTGCAACAATTTCCAATCACCATTTCGGAACCGATAAATAGATTGCTTTGCATCGCCCACGACTAAAGAAAATCCATTTTCAGATTCCACATGCTCTATAAGAGGACGAAAGTTTTTCCACTGCAAACGAGATGTATCCTGAAATTCATCAATCATAATATTATGAATATAGGTTCCCGTTTTTTCATAGACAAAAGGAGCATCAGTGTCATTAATTAATGTACCGAGCAAACTGTTTGTATTAGAAATAAGAAAAATATTTTCTTCTTTCGCATAGCGGTCGAGCGATTGCTGAACAGCATGCAATAATTGAATGGTATATTTCTGAGATATTATCTCTTGTGCAGTCATATACTGCGTCATTTCTTCCGAATATAATAAAGAAACTAACTGTTGCACAATATCAAAAGCACCTGACTGTGCAAAATGCTCAATATCTGTCTTTCGGGTAGAGGTTTTAGCATACCATTTTTCAACAGTATCAACATTTGAGAATTGCGTTGGAGAAAGCAAACTTTTTTCGGAAATATCGCCATTTTTCAGCTTAAGTAGTTTCGCAATAAAACTACTATTTTTACTCGCAAAATCAATAACATCAAGATTATGTTCCTGCAATTCTTTTTCTAAAGCAGAAACTAAAACATTGATTTTTTGCAAGAAACGGGAAATAATTACTGAAACAGATGAAAAAAAAGCTTTCAAATCAACCTTTTCAATTTCAGACGCATGCATCATATATTCTTCCGAAAACAAAATAGAGCTGTACGATATTATTTCCTTAATTACATTTCGTGCTTTCCCCTCCTCTATTCTATTGAGAGAAAAATCGTGTACTATAGAATATGCTTCTTTATTTTCAGATAGATTTAAAAACAAATCCAAAACAGCCTTTTCGAGAACTTCGTGCTGCTGCAATTCAAGATTAAATTGTGAGTTCAGATTAAATTCTTTTGTAAAATTTCGTAAAATCCTCTGAAAAAAACTATCAATTGTTTCAATAAAGAAAAAAGAATAATTATGCAGAATTTCATATAATACAACACGAGCATGAGCTTGAATTTCTTGCTGTGACATGTCATTTTCCTGCATTAAAAAATCAGTATACGGAGAATTATTATGCTGAGATAAGTCATACAAACTCGACACAATACGATGCTTCATTTCGGCACTTGCCTTATTAGTAAAGGTTACAGCAAGAGTTGAACGATAATGAGCAGAATTTTTAAATAACAAACTAAGATATTCTCGTGTTAACACAAAGGTTTTACCCGAGCCTGCCGAGGCTTTATATATATGTACCATACAAATAATTTTCTCCGCTCTTCGTACAAGAGCTTTTATTCACTGCAATAAAGATATAAATTATTCCTATCTTAGCTTCAAAAAAACAGAAAACAAATGAACAATTACGATATAATAATAATTGGTGCCGGTCCGGCAGGCTGTTCGGCAGCACTCACATTGCAACATTCAAACAAACGAATTGCTTTGTTTGACAAAGAAACATTTCCACGCGAAAAAATTTGTGGCGATGGTATTTGTGACAGAAGCATTAACACACTCAACTCTATTTCCGAAGATTACTATACCGAATTTATTGAACAATTTAAACCTCACCCGATACAAAAAACATCATTGGTATATAAGGGAAAACACCATATTCTCAATTTCAAAAATTTCGGATACACCTGCAAACGCAAGGATTTTGATGCATTTCTATTCGGACTCGTGAAGCGAGATTGCTCTGAGATTGACATATATGAAAAAACTGCTATTTCAACAATCAAAAAAGTTGATTCCAAAATCAATATATCAACCGCTGATGGCGATACCTATTCTGCTAAGATGGTCATAATTGCCAATGGTGCAAAATCAAAATTAGCAGCTGAATTACAAAACACAGCATGGGAGAAATCATCGAACGGTGTGGCGGTGCGTGCGTATTTTTCGGGTGTGAGTGACGTGCAAGACGATATGATTGAACTCCATTACAAAAAAGAATTTTTTCCGGGTTATTTCTGGATTTTTCCTATCGAAAAAAATATCTGCAATGTTGGTTTCGGATATCATTTAAAACAAGCAGACAAACACCTGTTTTCTATTCAAGACATTTTCAATTTATGGATTGAAACCGATTCGCAACTCAAACAACGATTTCAACATGCAAAAATGGAAAGTAAACTACAAGGCGGATTAATCCCTTACAATAGCAATAATTTCGACTGTGCCGGTGACAACTATATGATTACCGGCGATGCAGCATCATTAATTGATCCCATTTCCGGTGGTGGCATTGGAAGTGCCATGTATAGTGGTCATACTGCAGCACAAACAGCAGAAGCATGCATTAATGATCTTGACTGCTCATACAATTCCACACAGCAATACGAATCACAACTAAAAGCTCGTATACAACAAGAAATAAAAATACGACATCGCATACAAAAAGTCATTTCTCACATGCCTTTTACTCTAGACGTGTGTGCTGCTTTGGCAAAAAATCAAAAATTATTAGACCGTATTTCTTCGTGGTATTTACGATAAGTGAGGCTCGCCCACAAATCCTGTATGTTTGTGATGGTGAGTTTTTTTTTAAACAACAATATACTAACCTGAGTTCGATATAATTTTTTAGGTTCAGAACGCTTATAAATAGTGAGATTCAATCAAAAATAATGAAATAATAACGGGTTATTTTAAATTATTTTTGAGCTGAAGATGGCT
>JAQICB010000159.1 GCA_027858745.1 Bacteroidales bacterium | reverse complement strand
TTCCGAATAATCGGAAGAGAAAAAATAATTGTTAATGATACATTATTAATGGTTAATGATAAATTATCAATTGTTAATGGTCAGTTTTTTTTCTCTATAGATTTTTAACGGATATTTGTTTATAATGGTTAATTCTTAAAATCTTGAATAGGATTTAAAAATCCCCGCTGCCGTGCAAATCTTTCATGTTTTTTCAAAGAAAAAATCTATCATCCTTCCACATAATCGGGTTTTGTATAATATATTCGGAAATACGGTTATATGATTGTTGATTTTGGATTATGTGTTCATAATAATTTCGTTGTCATAATTTTCCATTAAACGATTCCCAATGGTTGGTTTTTTACCCCGCAAATATATGCCTTTGTTGTTATTGATTTAACTGCCCCAATAATATTTCCAATGGTAATCGTAGGGGCAATCCCTTGTGGTTGCCCATTATTATCATGGGTGGAAATATTTTCATTGTTACCCATATTTTTAATTTCACGGGCGATCATGTTTTTATTATGATGGGCAATCACGTTTTTATTATTATGGGCGACCACGTTTATTATCATGGGCGACCGCAAGGGTCGCCCCTACGGGGACAATTTCAAAAATTCCGTGTATGTAATTGGGCATAATTATATGTTCATGTAAAACAACATTTGGAAATCGTTTTGGGATTTGCCCCATTCATATTGAACCTAAAAAATTATATCGAACTCAGGTTATAATGTTTTAGAATGCTATTCTAAAAAAATTAAACACGATATTTAAACAAATGATTAAAATATTTGTTTAACACATGTTTTATGTTTTATATTTGTGTAGAAATATGAATACATGAAAAAACAAATAGAACTTAAAACTGAAGAAAAAATAAAAGAAGCAGCGAGAACGATGTTTCTTAAAAAAGGTTTTGCTGCTACAAAAACAAGAGATATAGCAGAAGAGTCGGGGATAAATCTTGCATTACTTAACTATTACTTTAGAAGTAAAGAGAAGTTGTTTAAGATAATAATAATGGAAACTCTCAAAGATTTTTTTGAATCTATTCTGTCTCATTTAAATGATGAAGCAACAAGTTTAGAAGAAAAATTTGATACGATAGTTGTAAGCTATATTACCCTTTTACAGAAAAATCCTGATATGCCACTTTTTGTTTTAGGCGAAATGCAAAGAAATAAAGATCAGCTACTAACTGAATTGCAAATAAGCTCAAAAATTAGTAATTCGTACTTAATTAAACAATTACAACAAGCTATAAAAGAAGGTAAAATTGCTCCTGTAAACCCGATGCATATTATTATAAATCTTATTGGCCTTACCGTGTTTCCTTTTGCAGCAAAACCAATGGTAATGGAAATTACTCAATGTTCCGATTCTGAATTCACAAATCTTATGGAGGAGCGAAAAGACTTAATATCAAAATGGCTTAAAGAAATGATGTATATACAAAAATAATTCACTTTACTATGAATACTCATATTATAAAATATTTCTCAAAAGTTGCTTGCATTATACTATGTATAAGCTATAATTCACAGGCATTTGCTCAAACAAATAATAAAATTGATTTGCCAACTTGCATAAAGTTGGCACACCAAAACTACCCAGCTAGCAAACAATTAGATCTTATTCGAAAAACTGCTGAATTTTCGCTTTCGAATGCATCAAAATTATATTTACCAAATCTTTCAATTGGTGGGCAAGCTTCGTATCAGTCGGATGTGACAAATCTACCTATTTCTATCCCAGGAGTTTCGGTTCCGTCTTTAAGTAAAGATCAGTATAAAATATATGGTGAGTTTCATCAAGCTATTACCGATATACATACAATCAATATTCAAAAAGAGCAGATTAAAAACCAAAGTCAAATTCAATCTCAAACCTTAGAAGTTGAATTATATAAACTTAACACTAAAATCACAGAATTATACTTTGGTATATTGCTTATAAACGAGCAATTAATACAAACGAAACTTTTACAACAAGATATTCAAACAGGTATTGATAGGGTAAAAGTTTCAATTGCAAATGGAATTGCTCTACAAAGTAGTGCCGATATTTTACGTGCCGAACAAATAAAAGTAGAACAACGCATTATTGAATTAGAAACTAACAAATCAGGATACATTCAAATTCTAAAACGATTTATTAATTCTGATATAAATGAACAAACAATTTTTTTAAATCCATCGCCGCTTATTCCTATAACAGAAATACACAGACCCGAACTAAAACTTTATGAAAGTAAAAATGCTGGTATCGAAATTCAAAATAAATTAACCAACACCAAAACAATTCCTCGTGTAAGTTTGTTTTTACAAACAGGCTATGGTCGTCCGGCTATGAATATGCTCAGCAATAGTTTCGACTATTACTATATTGGTGGACTTAGGCTTAGCTGGAATATTTCAAATTACTATACTGCTCACAATGAAAAAGAAATTTTACAAATTCAAAAGAACATAAATACTGTTCAAAAAGAAACTTTTATTCTTTCTACTCAAATTGAACTAGAACAACAAAATACCGAGATTGTAAAATTACAGAAGCTCATTGAAACCGATGAACAAATAATTTCACTCCGTTCTAGCATAGCCTCAAAAGCTAAAATTCAACTCGAAAATGGAACTATTACAGCCAATGATTATGTGAGTTATGTAAATGCTCACGACCAAGCAAAACAAAAAAAACTTTTACATAAAAAACAACTTGAATTAGCAATTTGGAAATACAATATTACATCTGGAAATTAAACTTATACATTATGAAAATTTTATATACAATGAAACATTTATTATTATATACTGCATTAATAGCACTTACAGTTTCTTGCTCAAACTCTTCAATTAACTTCGATGCTTCTGGCTCTTTCGAAGCAGAAGAAATTATTATTTCTGCAGAAACTACAGGTATTTTAGAGGAGTTTTCAATCAATGAAGGTGATGTGATACAAAAAGGTCAAAAAATTGGTTGTGTAGACAGTACTCAAATCTACCTTAAGAAAAAACAATTAGAAGCTCAAATTGATGCTGTTTTATCGAGAAAACCTGAGGTTGCAAAACAAATCGCAGGACTTCAAGAACAATTAAAAGCTGCAAATATTGAATATAATCGTATTTCAAAACTTGTAGAATCCGATGCTGCTACAAAAAAACAATTAGATGATATTGTTGCGCAAATAAGCATACTTGAAAAACAAATTGTTGCTCAAAAATCTAGTTTACATATTTCTACAAATGGAATTCAAAAAGAATCTATTCCCATTGTATATCAAATTGCACAATTAAACGATCAGTTAAGTAAATGCATACTTACAGCTCCTATTTCGGGTACAATTTTAACAAAGTTTGCGTATGCTCATGAAATGACAGCTACTGGAAAAGCATTATACAAAATTGCTGATTTGTCAACTATTATCCTTCGTGCATATATTTCAGGCGACCAATTATCTCAAATAAAACTGGGACAAAAAGTATGGGTTTATACCGATTCAGAAAACGGAGATATGCAGAAAACAGAAGGAACCATAACATGGATTAGTGACAAGGCTGAATTTACTCCCAAAACTGTGCAAACTAAAAATGAACGTGCAAATTTAGTGTATGCAATAAAAGTTTCTGTAGTAAATAACGGACTATACAAAATAGGTATGTACGGCGAAATTACTTTTGAATAATGAAAGATGTTGTTCTGCAAAACATTGTTAAAACATACGGTACAGATGAAAGCTGTGCGGTAGATAATGTAAGCTTTTCTGTTGAAAAGGGCGAACTATTTGGACTTATTGGTCCAGATGGTGCTGGTAAAACAAGCATTTTCCGCATGCTTACCACACTTCTTTTGCCAAATAGCGGAAGTGCCCAAGTGTGTGGATATGATATTGTAAAAGACTATACTTCTATTCGTAATATTGTTGGTTATATGCCTGGTAAATTTTCATTATACCAAGACTTAACTATAGAAGAAAATCTTTCTTTTTTCGCAACAATTTTCAATACTACCATTAAAGAAAACTATAATCTTATTCGTGATATTTACGAACAAATAGAACCTTTTAAAGATCGACGGGCAGGAAATCTTTCTGGTGGTATGAAACAAAAACTAGCGCTTTGCTGTGCGCTTATTCATAAACCAGAAGTTTTGTTTTTAGATGAACCTACTACAGGTGTAGATGCCGTTTCTCGTAAAGAATTCTGGGAAATGCTTGCTCGCTTAAAAAAAGAAGGAATTACAATTCTTGTTTCAACACCATATATGGATGAAGCTAGTTTATGCGAAAATATAGCACTTATTCAATCGGGTAAAATACTCGATATAAATACGCCTTCGGGCATAATTTCGTCGTACCCAAACCAACTATATGCAGTAAAGGCTACACATATGAGTAGGCTTTTACACGATTTACAATCGTTTACAAATACAAATAGTTGCTTTTCTTTTGGAGAATTTCATCATATAAGCTTACAAGAAGATTCTGAAAAGCAGATTCAAACATTACATTCGTATTTACAACAAGCCAAGCATACAAATATTCAAATACAAGCAATTGTTCCAAGTATTGAAGATTGTTTTATTGAAAGGATGAGAAATGAATAATATAGTTATACAAACAAACGGACTTACAAAAAAGTTTGGAGATTTTACGGCAGTAAATGAAATTACTTTTGATGTGCAGGCTGGTGAAATTTTTGGGTTTTTAGGTGCAAATGGAGCAGGGAAAACTACAGCAATGCGTATGCTTTGTGGTCTTTCACAACCAACATCGGGTAAAGCGACAATTGCAGGCTGTGACATATATACACAAACCGAAAAGATTAAGAAAAACATTGGGTATATGAGTCAAAAATTCTCATTATATGAGGACTTAACGGTTATTGAAAACATACGTTTTTTTGCAGGAATTTATGGCTTATCAGATATTGAGATAAAAGAAAAAAGTAACATCTTACTTCACAAACTTGGATTGGAGACGAGCAAAAAGAAACTTGTTGGTTCGCTTCCCTTAGGTTGGAAACAAAAATTAGCATTTTCTGTTGCAGTTATTCACGAACCAAGTATTGTGTTTTTAGATGAACCTACAGGTGGAGTTGACCCTATTACGCGTAGGCAATTTTGGGACTTAATTTATGAAGCTTCAGACAATGGAATAACAGTATTTGTTACTACACACTATATGGACGAGGCAGAATACTGCTCGCGATTATCAATGATGGTAGATGGAGAAATAAAAGCGCTTAATAGCCCTACAAATTTAAAAGATCAATTTCATGCCGACTCAATGGATGAAGTATTTTATGAACTTGCTCGTGGCGCAAAAAGAAAAGCAGACTAACTATGAAACAATTTCTATCATTTATAAAAAAAGAGTTTTACCATGTATTTCGAGATAAGAAAACATTACTCATGTTATTTGGATTACCAATTATTGAAATTGTGCTTTTTGGTTTTGCTCTTACAAATGAAATAAAAAATTCTAAAATAGTTGTATGTGATTATTCTCAAGATGAAGCATCTCAATTACTCACTCAAAAAATAGAATCAAACTATAATTTTACCGTAGAGAAAAATTTATTGAGCCATAATGAAATTGAAAATTCATTTAAGCAAGGAGATATAAAACTTGCTATTGTTTTCCCAAGTAATTTTCAGCAAAGTTTATTTCATGAAAATATTGCGCAAATTCAAATAATTGCCGATGCTTCAGATCCAAATACAGCGTATACGCTGACAAATTATATGAAGCAAATAATTTTAGACTATCAGCGCTCCATTCTGCCCAAAGGTGCTATCCCAATGCAAATTCAGTCCGAAATGAAAATGCTCTACAATCCTGAATTAAAAGCTTCTATAAATTTTGTTCCAGGTGTAATGGCACTTATTCTAACGCTTATTTGCGTTATGATGACTTCCGTTTCCATAGTACGCGAAAAAGAATTAGGTACCATGGAAATATTACTTGTATCACCTTCTAATCCAATCATGATAATAATAGCAAAAGCAATACCTTATTTAGTTGTATCTATTATTAACCTTATAATTATATTGCTCTTAAGTGTATTTTTACTGGATATGCCAATTCATGGTAGTATAATACTATTATTTGCAGAAAGTATATTGTTAATTATTACAGCACTTTCATTAGGATTACTTATTTCAAATAGTACCGCAAATCAGCAGTCGGCAATGCTTATTTCACTCATGGGAATGCTATTACCAACCATGATGTTTACCGGCTTTATGTTTCCAATAGAAAACATGCCAATACCATTACAAGTAATATCTAATTTGGTGCCTGCAAAATGGTATTATACAATTGTAAAATCAATAATGGTACAAGGATTAGGTTTTGCTGCAATATGGAAAGAAACCCTTGTTCTTATTGGAATGACAGTGTTTTTATTAACAGTAAGTATTAAAAAATTTAAAATCCGCCTGTCATGAGAATTTTACGATTTTTACTTCAAAAAGAATTCAAACAAATATTTAGGAATAAATCATTGTTGCCAATGATTTTTATTATGCCTTTAATTCAGCTCATAGTTATGCCACTTTCAGCTGATTATGAAATTAAGAATATAAATATTGCTATTGTTGACCATGATCATTCAACAATTTCACAAAAAATTGCAAATAAAATTACATCATCGGGCTATTTTAAATTAGTAGATTCCCCCCAAACATATGAACAAGCATATTCAAAAATAGAAAGCGGTGAAGCAGATATTATTCTTGAAATGCCACAAAACTTTGAGAAAAATTTATACCGTGAATCTCAAGCAAGACTCAACATTTCTCTGAATGCAATTAATGGAACAAAAGCTAATGTCGGTGGAGTATACCTTAGTAGAATTATAACAGAATTTAACCAAGAATTACAAGCGGAATTAGTTCAAAATAATCGCCATAAACAAGTGCCAACAATTGTAATTACCAATACCAACAAGTTTAATTCGTATCTTAATTACAAACTTTTTATGGTGCCAGGGATACTGGTAGTTCTTGTTACAATGGTGGGCTCGTATATGTGTTCTATGAATATTGTAAAAGAGAAAGAAATAGGAACTATTGAACAAATAAATGTATCGCCAATAAAAAAATATCAATTCATATTAGGTAAACTCATACCATTTTGGGTAATAGGAGTATTTATTTTTAGTATTGGGTTGTTTTTAATTGGTAGGCTTTTGTACGGAATTGTACCTCAAGGAAGTCTTTTCCTTTTATACGGCTTTTTAAGTATTTACTTAATTGCACTCCTTGGTTTTGGTTTGCTCATATCCACATATTCCGAAACCCAACAGCAAGCAATGTCGCTTTCATTCTTTTTTATGATGATTTTTATACTCATGAGTGGACTGTTTACTTTTATAGACAGTATGCCCGAATGGGCAAAAGTAATAGCCTATTGTAATCCTGTAACGTATTTTATTGAAGTAATTAGAATGATTGTCCTTAAAGGGAGTGGCTTAAAAGACATTGCTCATCATATAATAGTAATAAGCAGCTTTGCTGCAGGATTAAATACTTGGGCAATTTTAAACTACAAAAAGAAGAGTTAAATAAATATGGTACAGTGGTACTTAAAACTTCAAAAACTGTATGTAAC
>JAQICB010000154.1 GCA_027858745.1 Bacteroidales bacterium | reverse complement strand
ATAATAGTAATAAGCAGCTTTGCTGCAGGATTAAATACTTGGGCAATTTTAAACTACAAAAAGAAGAGTTAAATAAATATGGTACAGTGGTACTTAAAACTTCAAAAACTGTATGTAACAAAATAAAAAAAACTTAATCGTTGATGATCAAGTTTTTAAATACTTAATGTGTGACTCTGCAGGGTTCACTACACCCCGCCTTATCTATAGAAAGTTTCCGAATAATCGGAAGAGAAAAAAATAATTGTTAATGATACATTATTAATGGTTAATGATAAATTATCAATTGTTAATGGTCAGTTTTGTTTCTCTATAGATTTTTAACGGATATTTGTTTTATATCGGTTTTTTCTTAAAATCTTGAATAGGATTTAAAAAGGCCCGCTGCCGTGCAAATCTTTCGTATGTTTTCAAAGAAAAAATCTATCATCCTTCCACATAATCGGGTTTTGTATAATATATTCGAAAATATGGTTATATGATTGTTTGGTTCGGATTATGTGTTCATAATAATTTCGTTGCCATAAATTTCCATTAAACGATTCCCAATGTTTGGTTTTTACCCCGTAAATATATGCCTTTGTTGTTATTGATTTAAATGCCCCAATAATATTTCCAATGGTAATCGTAGGGGCAATCCCTTGTGGTTGCCCATTATTATCATGGGCGACCACAAGGGTCGCCCCTACGGGGACAATTTCAAGAATTACGTGTGTGTAATTGGGCATAATTATATGTTCATGTAAAACAACATTTGGAAATCGTTTTTGTAATTCCACCGGATTTACTGATACGCCTTTTTGGTTTTTTTTGCTGTAGAAAAAAAGAAAATGATGTATATTTGTATACAATGACACACCAAAATTTCACATATTGCCAAAACCTGAGCGTAGCTTTTTCGCACAACACTTTTTTTGGAGACACCCAAAAAAATGAGAACGATCAAAAATTACGATTAGACTATTACCCTTTCGGCTCCCCAATGGAAGGCAGAACATTCACCGGGAATGGGTATAAGTTTGGGTTTAATGGCCAGGAAAAAGAGGATGATATTTATGGGGAGGGTAACACCTATGACTTAGGACTTAGGATGTATGATGCCCGCCTTGCCCGTATGTTTAGCATAGACCCACGCTCATTTGAATACCCGTGGCAATCGCCATATGTGTACCATAGAAATAGCCCTATTGCTGTTATTGATTTTATGGGTGGTGGTAATGGTGATGATGAACCAGAGGAAGAAAATGAACAGGGAAATGATGAAAATCAAACACCAACATTTGAACAAGATAATACGGAAGTTTCATTTAATCATTTTGAAAATTATTATACCTTACCAGAAGTTTATATTAATGAACCTACCCTAAGAGATCGTTTAAAAGGGAGATATAATACATGGAAAACAAGAGTGGAAACAGCGTTTGAGCAATTCTTAAATATAATTATTGACCAAAAAATACTTAGCATAATTGCAGAAGCTTTTGGTGCTGCTGGCGGTGAACCAGCTAATGAAAATAAGCTAACACCTCGACATGAGGAAAAGGAAGAGGATGAGGAAAAAAACAAACCTAAAATTCAGGTTAAATATGATAAGGATGGTCAGGAGGATAGTGATGCCTCAAAGACTGCAAGACTTATTTTTGTATTACAAGAAAAACAATTTGTTGAATTACCTACTAACACTTATCACAATGGGGAAGCAGGTGATTCACTAAAGGAAACATCAGATGACAGATTTATAATTACTAAAGATAATGATACAATACGTTAATTTAAAAATAAAAAAAAGATTTGGTTTTACCTTTATCATTAGTTTTCTATTATTGACGAATTGTTCGGACAATAAGCCTATAACAGAAATTAAAGAAGAAAGTCAAGGAAAACGGAAATATTTCTATGAAAACAAAGAGAAATTAGAAGAAGGGATACCTTATAAGTCTATTATTAATTTTGATACTACATATTATTTCTATGGTGAAGATAATGTGCGAATTTGTGTAATCAATCAAAAAGGGAAGTATTTAACACAATTAAATTTTAAAGAAAAAGATTTTGGGATTTCGAGTTTTTATCCTCACAATAAGCA
>JAQICB010000109.1 GCA_027858745.1 Bacteroidales bacterium | reverse complement strand
AAAAGAAATTCAAGAAACATTATTAAAACGGTGTTCAATTAATAATGCGAGTGCTGTAGTATTTCGAAAATCTTATTTAATTTCATTATTTCCGTTATCATATCCTTTTAAATTGTCGGGTGATTATTTTATTTATATTGCGTTAGCACATACATATAAAGTTGCATATCTTGCTAAGGCATTAAATTATTATCGTGCTCATAACAATAATTCTTTTAAGCCTGTGGGAGCTGTTTTTTTAGATGAACATTTTATTATTTATAATTGGATGTATAATAATTCTACTTCATATCTGTCCCGAAAAGAAATAGCAGCATCTTTTGCCGAAACAGTTGCATATCCGTTAGTTCAAACAAAAAAATTATTTATTCGATACTTTTTTGTTTATTTATATAAAAATTACAGATTTTTATGGGCTTTTTTAAAACAGATTGTATATTTATATTATAAAAAATTCACTCAGTAATTTTGATAAATATCATGCATACGAATAACCCGTTATTTTCCGTCTTAATTGCTAATTATAATAATGCTAAATATATTGCACAAACAATAGAAAGTGTTTTTGCTCAAACTTATAGCCATTGGGAAATTATTATACTGGATGATGCTTCAACCGACAATTCATGGGAGGTAATAAACAGATATTCATCGAATCCTCAAATCAAAATTTTCAAAAATCAAACAAACCGAAAATGTGGTTATACAAAACGAAAATTAATTGAATTAAGTTCGGGGGATTTATTTGGGTTTGTTGATTCTGATGACACGATATCACCAAATGCTTTAGAGGTTATGGTTGATGTACATAGAAATAAACCTGCAGTTGGCCTTGTTTATTCACAATCATATGATTGTGATGAAGATTTGACAATAATAGCACCTACTAATTATCAAAAACAGATACCGAAACGCACAACGTATTTAGAATATGGTGGGTATTCTGTATTTCCCTTTATTTCAATAAAACGAGATTTTTATAATAAAACAGAAGGTATTAATTCAAAATTTCATATTGCAGAAGATCAAGATTTATATTATAAAATGGAAGAAGTTTCCACATTTTTTTTTATTGAACAATCACTTTATTATCGCAGATTAAACACAGGAAACCATATTTCGATAGGTGAAAATGAAAAAATGTCTCTGATGTATCATATGGTTGCCAAAGCAGATGCATATGAAAGAAGAAATAAAGAATTTGATAGTCTTATTATTAAAGAGTTCAATATTTGGCTTGATTATTATACTCGAGAGACAGAAAAAAAAGCAATAAAAAGTTTTAAAAACACATCCAAAGAATTGGTTTGGGGGAATCGTCTATTACACCCATTATCTACGTTTAAATATTTTTTTAAAAGAAAATTTAATTAGATTTGTATGAAAGTATTATTTGATTATCAAATATTTCAGGAACAAAAATTTGGTGGGATTTCACGTTATTTTTGTGAGATTATCTCTCGATTTTCCTATGAAGTATCTTCAATAATTGGCACTAGAATGTCTGAGAATTATTATTTACAAAATTTATATCCACATATTTGCAATAATCAAATAATTACCGAGCATGATTTTTTTAAAACATTGAATTTCAAAGGTAAATGGAGATTATATCAAATTTTAAAAACCGCATGTCCTTTAAAATTCAATGAATACAATCAAATTAATAAACAGTATTCTATTCGACTATTAAAAAAACAGCAATTTGATATTTTCCATCCAACATATTATAATCCATATTTTTTAGAATATATTGGAAATAAACCTTTTGTTTTAACAGTTCATGATATGATTCATGAAAAACACCCGGAATATTTTTCGAAAAAAGATAAAGCAGCAGAATGGAAAAAAATACTCATACCCCGAGCACATCATATTATTGCAGTTTCTGAAAGCACCAAACAAGATGTTTTAGAACATTATTCTATTCCTGAGAGAAAAATTAGCGTTATCTATCATGGTTCTTCTTTAGTACAAAAAATAACCAATATCAAAATACCTAAGGAATACATTTTATTTGTAGGTTCCAGAGAACAATATAAAAATTTTATTTTTTTAATAGAATCTATTTCTCATTTTTTATTAGAGAAAAATATACATTTAGTCTGTATTGGTAGTCCATTTACCAAACAAGAATTCGAAATGTTGCAAAAATTACAAATTAAACAATTATGTGTTTCTATACAAGCAGATGATATTGATATGTATACCATTTATTCTAAAGCACTTTTTTTTATATTTCCTTCTTTATATGAAGGTTTTGGAATACCAATATTAGAAGCTTTTGAAGCTCAATGTCCGGTTTTGTTAAGTGACAATAAATGCTTTAGAGAAATTGCCGGAGAAGCTGCTTTGTATTTTAATGCTTTAGATTCGAGTTCTTTAATAGAACAAGTAAATACATTGATTCATAATATTGCTGAAAGAAATAAACTGAAACAAGAGGGGGAAAAGCAATTGCAGTTATATGCTTGGGATAAGGCAAGCATATCGTTAATAAACATATACAATAACATGCTATGAAAATAAAAGAAATTAGCACTTTTTTTAATGTATTTGAAAAAATACCACTATACATATATTTTGTATTTCTTTTTTTAATTGCTCTTGGTATAACATATATTGCATATACTTTACAAGTATCATATTACACTTTACATGATTTTTTCTTAGACCCTGTTTTTTACCATCATTATTTAATTCAATTATATGATTATACTCAAAATCATTCACTATTTGAAACGATAAAATTTGAATTTTTTCACAACAGTAAATCTTTTTTTAGAACATTTCCACTTCTTTTTTTTCCAAAACTTTTAAGTTACAAATATTCATTTTTAATTACAGGATTGCCTCTTTTTTATTTATTTATAGGATTTTTATTTTACTCAATTTATAGAATTCAACAACATAAATTATTTGCATTTAGTTTTATAGTATTGTTTTTATCATCGAATTTTATAGTTTCTCCAATTTATGGAATAACTGTTTTTTGGCTCGATTTAACAGCTGGGTTTGCTTTAGCTCTTGCAACAATGTTTAATTATTTATGGTATAAAGAAGAAAGAACAAGTGACCTGTATTTATTTTGTATTTTTTCTATTATATCGATTTTATGTAGAGATAGAATATTTATATTTTTACTTGCAATTAATTTCCCAATTTTTTTATTAATATTATATAAAATATTTAAAAAAGAAATTCGCAAAAAACATTTAATTATTATAATTCTTTTTTCTAGTTTCATATTACTTCCACTAATTATTAGAGATTGTTTTTTTTTTAATCAAGGTTATATTGCAGCATACGGATATGGGACGAAAATGGGAATTTCCGATTCCTTACAAGTATTTTCTAATGTAATAACACATCAATTCTTTTCGCTAAAGCATCTATTTTTTTTAGTAATTATGTATATACTAATGTTTATTAACTCTAAAAAGAATACCCTTAACCTCCTTGTTTTTGTATACTCCATATTAGTAGTTCCCTTTTTAATGATAATAATTCTTCAAAGCACAAAAGCCCCTCATGTCTATTTAGGATTTATTCCTGTTATTTTTTTATTCCCTTTATATTTTAAATTGAATAATAATATATTGTTAATTGCAACATGTATTGTAATGCTAACATATAGTATGTTTAATATCTACAATAATTACGACTCAATATCTTGGAGGAATAACAATCCGAGTACATATTCAAAGGATTCAAAAAAAATTACGGATATGATAGTACATAAAATACAATCGAATAATACGAGGTGGGAGGCGTTTCATTCTGAATATTTATTAGTTCCAAACGTTACTGCATTTTATGAAAAGGGGATATTATATGAACCATTAAATTATAAACAGATGTTTACTATTCATAAAACATACTTCACATCGCATCATAGAACGAGTGATACTAAAATTATTAGTAATTATTATTTAAATAATATAGATTCATATGATTTTGTAGTTGTTGCTGATTTAGAAAAAATACCTTTTTTATTTAATAATGAAATATCAAATGCCGTATCAACAGCCGTAACCAAAAAAGTAAAATCCTCACCGGATATATGGGTTTTAGATACAACAATTTTAACCTCAACATATGGGAAACTATCATTATATACAAATATTTTAAATAAAAATGCAACTTTCAATAATAACAATTAATCTTAACAATGCTCATGGTTTACAACAAACCATTCAAAGCGTGCAGAAACAAATTTTTCCCGATTTTGAGTATATTATAATAGACGGAGCATCTACTGATGCGAGTTTGGAAGTATTGGAAGCAAACAAGGGAATGTTGACGTATTGCATAAGCGAACCGGATACTGGCGTATATAATGCAATGAATAAAGGAATACAACAAGCTACCGGTGAATATTGTTTGTTTCTTAATTCCGGAGATTGCTTGTGTGAAGCAAATACACTTCAAAACATATTTTCACATAATCCAACTCAAGATATTATATACGGCGATTCTTTAAATGGTGATATCTATTGCCGATATCCCGAATATCTTACCCCCTTGTATTTATTCAGAAAACCTGTATTGCATCAGGCAAGTTTTATTAAACGAAATTTGTTCGATAGATTTGGTTTGTATAATGAATCATACAAGATAGTATCTGATTGGGATTTTTTCTTGAAAACATTGTATCAAGCACAGGTTTCATATCGCTATATTCCAAATATTCCTATTGTACGCTTTGATATGGGGGGTATAAATAATACACAGCAACAATTATTAGCACAAGAAAAAGAACAGATGCTTCGCAACATATTTGCCGAAAAATATGATGAATATAAACGGTATGATGCTATGTGGGCAGAATTGCAGGAAGCTCAAGAAATAATCAAAAAAACAGGGCATATTCAATATTCATTAGATTATAAAATTGGAAATGTACTTTTATGGCCTGTACGAAAAATAAAGAAAATCATTAACCATTAAAAAAGATATGCAAAAATTCGTTTCAATATTAGTGTGTTTTTATAATGCAGAAAAAAAGCTGTCAAAAACCATTGAACATATTCAAAATCTTGATATATCAGGTATAGATGGCATAGAGGTATTATTTATTGATAATAATTCTACCGATAATTCGCAAGCATTGATTCATACAATGTTTGAAGGATTCTCAAAATTCCCCTATGCGATTCATTTTGAACCAACCCCAGGTGTTGCAAATGCACGAAAACTTGGTTTGCAAAAAGCACAATATGATATTATTTTGTTTTGTGATGATGATAACTGGTTTTTTCCTGATTATATAAAACTTGGGCTGGACATTTTGACACACGATACTGAAATTGGTATTTTGGGAGGACAAGGAATTTTAACTGCAGATGTGGAAATTCCTGATTGGGTGAGAGAAAAACAAATTCATCTTGCCTGTGGGCCACAAGCAGAACAAACCGGATTAGTGCGGGGTAAACGTAATATTATGTATGGTGCCGGTATGTTTATGCGGAAAGATATTTATTTCGATCTTGTACAAAAAGGTTTTCACATAATGAATTTAAGTCGTACAGGAAAGAAATTAACAACCGGTGAGGACGATGAATTGTGTTTTGCTATGCATATTGCAGGATACAAGGTGTGGTATGATGATTGTTTGAAATTTTATCATTATGCTACCGCTGATAGATTTACTAAAGATTATTTTACTAGATTACAGAAAGGAGGGTATCAATCAAGTTATATAACACGGTTTTACTTGCGATATTTGAATGGATACAAGCCACATGTCACAAAATACTTCTGGCTCAAAGAATTCCTTTATTCTGTGAAAGATTTGGTGAAAGGAGTCTTTGTTAATCCAACAAAACTACGGATTAAACGAAATGTTAATTTTTCATTGTATTTACTCCATGAACGAGGAAGATATAATGAAAATGTGAAGAAAGTGTTGAGGATTTGTGAAAATTTAAGTAACCAAGTAATCAAGTAACCAAGTGACAAAGTGTCTAAGTAAGGATATTATACAAGCTTTTTACAGACAAAAAATACTGAGCTTGAATATTTTTTATTTTTTTGTAATCTAAATAATTGTCGGTATTCGGGATAGGGGTAAATACAGGGTTTTATAATTGTTTGTATTGTAAGCTCTTTTTCTATATATTTTTGCCAATGTTTTATTTTATAATTTTTAACATCTGATAAAACAGTTTTTTTGTTGGGATATGAATGAGAACGAGGAATGAAAATTTCCCACCAAAATGTTTGTCCGGTAGAAATTAATCTTCGAAATATAACATTCATAATTTTTTGATGTGTTGTAAATAGTAATTGTGTGAACCAATTAATCCATGCCATAGTTGCCGTAGGTACACCAATAATAATAATACCATCTGCATTGCAAACCCGTTTTATTTCACGTAAGGATTGCTCTATACTTGTTACATGTTCAAGCACATGAGAAGAATACACCGTATTAAATTGATTATTTTCGTAAGGTAATGTTTCAGAAAAACCTTGTGCAATATTTTCAATAGGCACTGTATATTCAGACTTGCGTCTTCCAACACCATGTCCCAGCGGATCGGGGTCTATACCGTATACTTCGCAACCAATTTGTTTTGCTTTAAGCATACTATATCCGGCACCGCAACCCACATCAAGAAAATTCCCTTGTTTGATATATGGTTCTATAGCTTCCCATTCACAATCGCGTGCATGTTTTTGATTCGCATTTGTTTGTGCGGGTGGAAGAAGTGGGTAATTATATAGTTTGAGTAAGAAATGTTTCATAATATAAAAGTGACCGAGTGACTGAGTACAAATATACAATATAGCAATTATATTACATACTTTTTTTACTAGCACTTATTAATTCCTCTAATAATGAAAGATATTTCATTACCCATTTTAAGGTATGCATTCATCTTTTTGTGTGAAATATATTCTAAACCTGAGTTCGATATAATTTTTTAGGTTCAGAACGCTTATAAATAGTGAGGTTCAATCGAAAATAATGAAATAATAAAAAACGTATAAACTCTTTTTTAGAGTCTCTGTTAAATCCTTCTGCTATATTATTTGATATTGAAACCGAAGCTCTACAAATATGCTCTTTAAAACCGTAAACTTTACTATTGGGAAATTCTTTATAATTGTCAAGAGTAGAAATCTGAGCCTTTTGCCACGCAATAATATCTTCAAATTTTTCAATTTTTATGGTATTTTATTTTTTGTTGCGTACACAAATATAATAAAAAACACCCAAGTGACAGAGCTGTATAGTCACTCAGCCACTTAGTTTATGCTTATTCGGAAATACAATCATATGCACTTTAGCCTTTGTTTGCGAATGAGTTGGTTTTTTAATAATTGAAAGAATTAAATTTTTACGCATTTTCCAATACTCATTTTTGTGTAAATAATATCGAGCTATACCAAAATAACAATCACTTAGCATCTGATTTCCTTTTGATGTTGGAATGTATTGTTGTGCATCTTTTTGAGCAAAGAATTTTTGTAATCCTTGAAGTCGTGGTGTAAAACAATTCTTTTCCTGATTTACCGAATTCTCATCATGCAAATGATAGCGAACGGTAAATGCCTTAATTTGATATACCGGAAAATACATTGCAATAGTAGCCCATAACACTTGGTCTTCGACTATTACAATATCTTCCCGAAATTGTATTTTTTTGAGTATATTATTATGAATACAAATTCGTGCAGGAATGATTGGATTATCAAGTAAATATTCAATCTTATGCTCCTTTTTTAGAATGGGGAATTCATGCTTTTTTATTGAATTATTTTGATGAAATTCAGCATGAGTAAAAAACAATGCTTCAGCTCTGTTTTTTTTCTCAATAAAAGTGTGCAAAACCTCCAAATGCTCCGGCAGATATTCATCATCACTATCCAAAAAACAAATATATTCTCCCTGAGCTTGCCGAATGCCATTGTTACGGGCAGCACTGCGTTCAGCATTTTCCTGATATACGTACCGAATACGCGGGTCATCGTATAAATCTATCAGATTTTTCGTTTCATCGGTACTACCATCGTCAACTATGATGCACTCCCAGTCGGTGTAGGTTTGTGCCAATACACTTGCAATAGTGCGGGGGAGAATATGGAAGCGGTTGTATGTGGGGATGATGATTGAAAACATTTTTTAATGGTTAATGATTAATTGTTAATTGTTAATGATGCTTTTTTTAACCGATTTAATAATTGATGTGAGTAATTTGATTATTTCTACTGCATCAAAATGTATACTTTCAAATTGACTCTGCGTTATATAATCGGTTTTTTGTAATAATTCCAGCCAATATATAGATTCATTTATTTCTTTTTGAGCTATTGCCAATTTATGTTTAAAATCTTCTTTTGATTCGGAATGTTCTGCTTCTCGCACCATTGCACCGACAGAAGTGCCTGAGCGTGCCAGTTGCTTTGACAGTATATATTCTTTTTTTTCGGTATTTAAATATTTATATAATTTTACAATTCGAATAGCAAATATAAGTGATTTATCCTTTAAAATATTTTCTTTCATAATTTGTTTAATGTTGCGGTGTAATCATTAACAATTGACAAAAGTATAAAAAATCATCATATTTACTAATATTTGATATCTAAAACTCCCATCGAAGCACGTCATGAATGAAGCGAAGCTGAATGTGAGAACCGGAACAAAGTGGAGCTCAACGAAGTTAATCTCGTGCACCTGTACTGCCGGTTATTTCGTGTTGTGTTTCATTGATAGAGATCCTCACGCTCCACTACGTTCCGCTCAGGATGACGAGCCTAGTTCATCAGCAGTCCTGTAAGGAAAAAATCTGATATCTAATATCTATTTTACCGCGATTATTAAGCATTAAGCATTAAGCATTCATCATTAATAATTATATTTGCATATAAAAAAACAGGTATGACACATATTCACCCTCATGAGGAGATAGAAAACAAACGAAAGGTTAAGGAGCAGCTTCTTAATCAGCATAGTGTTGCAATATGGATGAGCGGGCTTTCCGGAGCAGGGAAGTCAACCATTGCTTTGGAGCTTGAAAAAATGTGTACACAGCAGGGGTTTGTGACCCAAATATTAGATGGTGATAATATTCGAACAGGCATTAATAAAAATTTAAGTTTTTCCGATGATGATCGAAAAGAAAATTTACGGCGGATAGCAGAAGTGAACAAATTATTTATTAGTTGTGGTATTATTACTATTAATTCGTTTATATCACCAACAGAAGCGTCCCGAAAAACGGCACGTTCAGTAATCGGTGCGGATAATTTTGTGGAAGTGTATATTGATGCACCTCTTGAAGTGTGTGAACAACGTGATGTAAAGGGCTTGTATAAAAAGGCACGCGAAGGAAAAATCACACAATTTACCGGTATAGATTCTGTTTTTGAGAAACCGAAACATGCAGATATCACGGTCGATACGGTTCATAATACAGCTGAAGAATGTGCCCGGAAAATATTTGATTATATAAAGCTGATTGTTTCTGTGGAGAGAAGATTGTGTTAGTTGTTTTTTTGTACATTTGTATTGATATTCTTAATAATAAGCCTGTGAAAAAAATACTTATTCTTGCATACGATTTCCCACCATATAATTCTATAGGTGGACAACGTCCATACAGTTGGTTTAGATATTTTAAAAATAATAATTTAAAACCTATTGTTATTACCCGACACTGGGACAATAATATTCAGAACCCGGTTGATTATATTACACCAAGCTCAATATCTTCTGTTACCTGTGAAGAATCTGATGAAGGCATTATTTACAGAGTACCATTTAAACCAAATCTGCGGGATTCATTTATACTGCGTTTTGGAAATAGTTCTTTTTCATATATTCGAAAGATTTTATCATTATGGTATATTCTTACAGAATTTTTTATTCCTTTTTTTGATTCAAAACGAAAAATATATCAAGAAGCAAAAAAGATATGTGCTCAACATTCTATTTCATGCATAGTAGCAACCGGGGAACCATTTATTTTATTTGCGTATGCTTCACGATTATCAAAAAAAACCAAGGTACCATGGATTGCGGATTATAGAGATGGTTGGTCGAGTAATTATAACCGTTCACGCATGGAACGAATGCTGTACCAAAAATTAGAAAACACTTTAGTTCGCTCGGCATCATGTATTACAACGGTTTCTGAGCCACTGCAAAAAGATTTGCAAACCAAACATAATAAACCGGTACATATTATATCTAATGGCTATTTTGAATATCCGACACAAGTAAAAGACCATAAAAATGAATATTTTACAATTTGCTATTCCGGAACATTATATTCATATCAAGAAATAGAAGTGTTCCTTGCTGGTTTTTACAAATTTATTGAAAATAGAGATCGAAGTGTACGAATTGTTTTTTGGGGTATGGAATTCTATGAAGAACAAAAGCAAAGGATTCTTTCATATAATAAAATTTTAACACACTTATCCCGACAAGTACAGAAATTAAATGTAAACTGTTGCTTCATAGGGTTTTATATAACATCATGACTCGTTGTCATGTTTTTTGAGAAATGCAAAAGTATTTTTTAGTATTAAAATAGTTATATCTTTGGTTTTATTAACTTAAAACTTAAAGAGATGAAAAATTCAACTTATTGGATAACGTATGCTATTGAAACTTTAGCACCAACAGTATTTATATATTTTACAACAAAATTTAAAAATATGGACACACAACAATATTTCGTATTAGCAATATTTATTTCTTTAATTGCTTCCACTATAGTTTTTCAATTATTATATAGAAAAAAAGAAGCTGATTTTATAAAGCTAAGTAAATTAATTCAAAATTCTAATGATAGAACTGAGGTTTTAAGAAAAGCAATAAACAAGGAACATCGTGTAATTGAATTAATTATGTTTAAATACGGCATAACAGAAGAAATAAATTCATTAATTACGCAAACTAAAAAGAACTCAGAACTAATCGGAATTGATTGTAAAGATGAATTAATTCTAAATCAAAGAAAAGGAATTAAATAAATAGTTTCACAAAACAATAAATCAAACCCTAACTAAACAACTGACATACTGGCAAAAATAAAACATTCTGTACTTGGAGGGATAAGTGCTAATTTTAAAGCCTTATATACAATTCACTGAGCGCATATCTCCGGCAGAAATGTTTATTGAAATGCAAAAATCTGATGTGTTACTTCTTGCAGGAACCAAAACAGTTGATGGTTCTTGTGCAAAAGTATATGATTATTTGGCCGCAAAAAAATTTATTTTATTAACACCAAATGATGAGGGGACATTACAAAAAATCATTCGTGAAACTAATTCCGGTGCTATCTGTGATACAGAAAAAGATGTTTTAGAAACATTAGAAACAGCATATTCAGAATGGCAACAAACAGGGATGCTCGCTTGTAACTCTTCAAATATTGAAAAATATTCTCGAAAAGAACAAGCAAAAAGGTTAGCTACTTTAATTTCACTAATCTAAAAAAACAGTATACATCTCAATCCTATATTTGCAACAGTGTTTACGCCCTTTATTCATTCGGTGTTTTGTGTTGATAATTATTGTATTTTCCACACAATAAAATAGAGTAATTTTTTTTAGAACATCCTACATTTTATTTCCTTGGAAAAATATCATATGGCTTATAACCTGAGTTCGACGTAATTTTTCGAGTTCAGATTAGCTCCGCTGAGCTCGTCCTTTGTCCTCGGTTGATATAAAAAGCTGTTTATCAAGGCAAATTATTGAATAATAGCGGGCTATTGTGAAATAATTTAACGCAGAAAATATTTGATTATATAAAGCCG
>JAQICB010000097.1 GCA_027858745.1 Bacteroidales bacterium | reverse complement strand
TGCATTCGAATAGTATCAAACACATTTACAAAAAGTGAGTCATGTGATTTAACAATAGAGTCGAGAAAAACAAGACTATCACTGACAATAGTTATCTCATCATCAAGATAAATTTTAGTAACAGCATCTTGTGCATCAATAGGATTACCCAAATCAACTATTCTAATACCTTGAGCACTATTACCGGAAAGAAGCACTGTGTCGAGTGCAGGAACATCACCCTTAGACACCTTTTCCCAAGCAAAATTATTCCAATAATAGAATGTGTTTTCATCACTATCAAACACCAACAAACCATTATCATCAACTCCCAAAGAATCAACAAAACTTGTTGCAAGTCTTTGAATTGTTGTAACGCGTGGCACCAATAATCCTTGGTTATTTAAGGGTGCGACTACATCTAGAGCAGCATTGGGATTAGGTGTCTGCGTGTTGATACCAACAGAACTTTGTCCAAAAACAGCATGAACAGATATTGTCAAGAATATGACACCAACTATTTTTGTAATATAGCGTCGAAATGTATGTAGCATAACAATAAATTTTAATTTTTACAGCTTTTCTTTTACGTATTTATACGCAAATGTAAATCTTTTTTCACAAAAAAAATAAAAAACAACAAAAATAATACTGCTTTTTGTTATTTCATTATAAGAGCTCCTGCAACAACATCTTTATCTTCATAAAATACAGCACTTTGCCCGGGCGTAACTGCAGAAACTTTTTCTTTAAAAAAAATCTCATACCGGCTATCACTTATTTTTAATGCAAAGCACAAAGCAGGTTTTGTATTATACCGTATTTTAACATACAAAGGTTTATTTTCAGGTAATTTTTCATATTTTAAATAATTAACATGTGTAACAATCATAGATTCTTGGAAAACCTCATCTTTATCTCCCAGTGTAATTTCATTTTTCTCCTTATTAATAGACAGCACATAGGCAGGTTTACCCAATGCTATTCGTAATCCTTTACGTTGCCCGATTGTATAATACGGATAGCCTTCATGTTGTCCCAAAACAGTTCCATCAACTGAAACAAAATTCCCTTTACCTATTTGAGTATTAATATCAGGAACCATTTTTTGTAAAAAAGTTCGGTAATTATCGTCGGGTATAAAACAAATTTCCTGACTTTCTTTTTTTGAAGCTAACTTTACAAATCCACGTTGAGCGGCAAGTTCCTTAATTTCAGACTTTTTATACTTTCCGAGTGGAAACAAAGAACGACGTATTTGTTCTTGCGAAAGTTGCCATAAAACATAGGATTGATCTTTAGATTCATCTTGTGCGCGTGTCAAATAATGACGTCCGTTACATTCTGCTTTTTGCGAATAATGTCCGGTTGCTAAATGAGTACAGCCTAATTCATCTGCCTTTTCCAATATTGTTCCCCATTTAATAGTCGGATTACAAACCACACAGGGATTGGGTGTTCGTGCACTCATATATTCATGAATAAAATCAGAAACAACAATATCTTTAAATTTTTCACGCACATCAACAATATAATGGGGAACTCCAATTGTCTTACAAAAATCTTGAGCCTCAAAAATAGATTCCATACTGCAACAACCGGTCTCTTTTTCGGCACAGCCCTCCGACAAATAATCCCAAATTCGCAGGGTTATTCCAACAATATCATATCCTTCTTCTTGTAAAAGCAATGCCGTAATGGAGCTATCTATACCACCACTCATTGCTACTGCTATTTTTTTCATTGTATATTTTTTTTGTAAAAATATAATGTGTATTCAAATAATACAAAAGGAATTAATAAAAATCCTCATACATAATCATACAATAATTATATTTGAAGCAGAAAATACAAAAAAATTACAAAAAAAACGACAAAAACAACAGAAATAATCAACATGCTCACTATTTGATAATCTTTGCGAACATGTCGCAAAAAAGGTATATACCGAGATATCTGCAATAAAAAAGAAAATGTTTGCAATCCTTCCTGTTCAGATATGGGGCGTGATTTAATGTCTAAAATTGTTTCGGCTTTCTGTTTATATTCTTCGGGCACCTGTAATTTGACACCTCCTATAGCATTCGACATAAAATTATCAACCTGATTGGTTAATTCATCTTTCAGAAAAACAGGAATACCTTCGTTCTTTAACCGCATCTCATCAAGATGAGCATTATGGGAATAGGTATATGATTTAATAGTAACATATTTCATAATTAAAATAATTTAGGTGTTTCTGTTTTGCGTGAACCTAAAACTCGTTTTTCCTGAGAAAAATCATCGTATTCTAACTGCTTATTTTTATAAACAAACGTTTCTTTCAAATTAAAATGCTTGGTCTGTACTCCGCTCGAGTAAAACACTTTAACGATTAACTCCCCATTTTCAAACGCATTGTACGATTCTTCATCAACAATAAAATGTCCTTCTGCTACTGTGGCTATTTCATTTTGATATAATGCATTTGTTTGTGGAATTGAAAAAATGGTACATCCGTCTTCAAATCGATTAAAATAATCTTGCAAAGTGTCAAAGTTCGGATTATGAATATGAGAGGGTACAGATATTTCGACCTTAAAGAACTTTTCGACAGCCGAACCAATATTCTTTAATAAAAACCGAGGATAAAAATTCATTTTAGCATATTTGCCGTTTTCCATATGGGGAATTCCATTCGTATTTAAAATTGAATATATCTCTATTTCGGGTCGTTTGCTTTTATGATACAAATCGCGAATCTCATACTCTTCCATACATTCTGTTTTCATGCCCACACGCTTGTAAAACTTCTTATCTTCAGCAATATGAGGTGCTTTAAAACTATTAGGCACAGATATACCCACACAATATTCTCCCTCTTCAGAGACAATTATTTTTTCAATTCCTAAATTAGGTATTTCCGGAGAAATATGAGTTACAGACACTGTTTTTAACCATGTCATTACCATATCATTTGCAATAGGCTGCAATGTTCTCGGTATTTTCCGTGTTGCATGTATACCAATAATTATGACACCCCCGTTCGCATTTGCCATCCCGGTAATTAATTGCGAAAAAAATAGTGCTCGTTTTTCATTGCACACCTCAACTTCTTTGGCAGAAAGATATTCTATTGAAAGTCCCTCTTTTATCCGAAATTCAAATAATTGTTCAATTCCTTTTTGATTGAGTGGTATCATAGTTATTTAATTAATATACAATATCTTCGCCTGTCGGACAAAATTTTTCCTGTTTTGAGTTTTATACAAAGCTATACATTTCTCCGTATGAAAAACATCTTCTTTCTAAAAATAGTTTGTGCTAACTTAAAATAGAAACTATTTCACATTTTTTCACTTCTTATTTCTTTAAAAATAGACATAATTTCTTGATTTGGCTCAACACCGGTTTTAAAAATAAAATATTCGGTAAACAATTCATCTATTGAGCGAGTATGTGAAAAATCTTGAGCAGCTTCTGCTTCCATTCCGTCTTCTTGATTCACGAGGGGTATTACATAAATAATTCCATCGTGAACATCGTGCAGCGACTTTATATCTACCGGGCTAATAAACATATCTGTGTGTATTGATAATTCCACATAACAATTTTGGTGTTTCTCTAACCATGCCCGAGCCTCTTCAATACTTGCACATGTTACCCTATGTAACTCCCGTCGTTGAGATAGTTCAACTTTTTCGATTTCGGCTTCTTTACCGGCTACACAGTGAACAATACTCACATATTTTTTTTGATGTGCTTCAGAAAAACTATACGAGCAAATACTTCCGGAATATACCGATAAGGGTGAATGTGAAACTATTTTATGTGCATGTAAATGCCCTAATGCAACATATTGTATCTGTGGTGGCACAATTGAAGTTGGCAATAATTCACTAATAGCCTGAATTGGTTTTTCATTATCGGGTTCTTCTATTTCTTGATTGGAAACCGGCAACATTAAATGGTGACCAACAAGAATATTAACTCCGGTTTTGTCGCAATATTCCTGCGCAATGCTTCTCCAAAAATTCTGCAAAGAATCGACCAAACCCATTGACTCTTCGGAAATAAACGCCTCTTTCATGCGATGTTCATTTGCAAACGGAGCAACAATCAAACGGAGTTTTTCATTATTTTGCAACACAAACTCAATAAAACCCGGCGCAGTTTTACGTACAGAAAATGGTAATTCATTGGAAAATGCCGAATATTCTGTCTTTGGATAGCCAAATAAAAAAATACCATTATCTCGTGCCAGAGAATTTGGTGCCTCTATTCTATCCGGCGAATCATGATTTCCTGCAATTGCAATAACCGGACGTGAACCATTATTGGTCAACCGCTTCAAACTAGCATACAATAATTCTACGGCATCTACCGAAGGATTGTAAGTATCAAATAAATCTCCGGCAATCACAACAGCATCAACAGCTTGGTTATCTGCAATGATACAAATTTCATCAAGTACCGTCCGCTGTTCTTCTATTCTATATACCGAACCTAATCGTTTTCCGATGTGCCAATCTGATGTGTGTAAAATTTTCATGCTGGATGTTTCATATTTATATATAGTGTAAAAATACAAATTAAGACCATACGACCACACAAAAAAAATAAGTATAAAATTACGATTCTCAAAATTATTTATATTTTTGCCTTTCATCGCAAATACAATAAACATATTATGACGATACAAAACAAAAAAATTCACATTGGTTTCGATATTGGTTCAGTATCTATTGATTCCGTAATAATGGATGCCGACAAAAATATTTTAACCACAAAATATACCTATACTCACGGACAACCTTTTGCTGTGCTATATGATGTTTTTCAAGAGATTCTTTCTGAATATCCGGAAGAGTCGATATCGCAAATTGCGATAACAGGTACCGGTGGAAAAATTGGAGCAGATTTATTACACGGAAATTTTGTGAATGAAATTATTGCTCAGTCTTCATCTGTGTCGCAATTATATCCTGAAGTAAAAACGGTAATTGAAATGGGTGGTGAGGATTCGAAATTAATCCTCATGGATTCTACGGAATCTGTTGAACAATCTCAATTATCTGATTTTTCCATGAACTCATTATGTGCAGCAGGTACCGGTTCGTTTTTGGACCAGCAAGCTTCGCGTATAGGTGTTTCTATTGATAAAGAATTTGGCGAACTTGCACTCAAGTCAGAAAATCCTCCTCGTATAGCAGGTCGTTGTAGTGTGTTTGCAAAAAGTGACATGATACATCTTCAGCAAATAGCAACTCCTATTCACGATATAGTTGCGGGACTATGCTACGCCGTTGCCAGAAATTATAAAAGTACACTTGGACGAGGAAAAACACTTGAAAAGCCTATATTGTTTCAAGGTGGTGTAGCAGCAAACAAAGGCATGAGAAAAGCTTTTGCAGACATACTTAACTTACAGGAATCTGAACTCATAATTCCGGAACATTATGCATGCATGGGAGCTATCGGCGCCTTGTATCATACATTAGAAAATGAAAAATCTGAAACCAAACAATTTCCGGGACTTTCCAAACTTTCTGAATATCTGACGAAAAACAAACGTGATTCACAACATTTAGATCAGCTCGAAGAATCAAAAGCTGTATATAACAAAGATATAATTAATATTTCTGCCGAGACCGAAAAGGTTCCGGTATATTTAGGACTTGACATTGGTTCGTTAAGTACAAATTTGGTTTTAATTGATGAACATAACAATGTTGTCGCTCGTCGGTATCTGCCAACAGCATCTAAACCTTTAGATGCTATACGACGGGGCTTAGACGAAATTCAAGAAGAAGTAGGCGATAAAGTGAAAGTGAAAGCTGCCGGCACAACCGGTTCCGGACGATATTTAACCGGAGACTTTATCGGTGCCGATACTATACAAAACGAAATTACGGCACAGGCAACAGCTGCCATTTCATACGACCCAACTGTCGATACAATTTTTGAAATTGGCGGGCAAGACTCCAAATATATCCGCATAGAAAATGGCGTGGTAGTAGATTTTGAAATGAATAAAGTATGTGCTGCCGGAACAGGTTCATTTTTAGAAGAACAGGCCGAAAAGCTGAATATAAATATAAAAGAAGAATTTGGTACACTTGCACTTAACTCAAAAACTCCGGCAAAACTAGGTGACCGCTGTACTGTTTTTATGGATTCTGATTTGAATGCTCAAAAACAAAAAGGAGAATCTACACAAAACCTCGTTGGTGGTTTAGCATATTCTATTGTATACAATTACATAAATCGGGTAATTGGTAATCGTAAAATTGGAGATAAAATATTTTTCCAGGGTGGAGTTACCAATAATAAAGCTGTTGTGGCTGCTTTTGAAAAAGTTACCGGAAAACAGATAATTATTCCTCCACATTTTGATGTGACGGGTGCTATTGGTGCTGCTATATTAGCACGAAAAGAAATACAAGAAACACACAAAGAAACTCGTTTTAAAGGTTTTGAGGTAAGTAAAACACCATATTCCGTTGATAAATTTACTTGTAAAGCGTGTTCAAATTATTGTGAAATAAGACGTATAAAAATCGAAGGTGAACCAAAACCATTATTTTTTGGTGGCAGATGCGATAAGTATGAAGTTGAAGAACGTAAAGGTAATGGTGTAGGCATACCTAATTTATTTAAAGAACGAGAAAAAATTCTGGAAAATAATTTTGTTCAAGAAGAGAAAAAAGACCGCATTAGTATAGGTATTCCTCGCGGGCTCATGATTTATTTTCAACAATTTCCTTTTTGGCGTACATTTTTTGAAGAATTGGACTTTCATATTGTTGTGTCGAATCCAACGGACAAAAGCACAATTGCCCGTTCTATTGAGCTTTTAGCTTCAGAAACATGCTTTCCGGTAGAAGTAATGCACGGACATATTGATAATCTTTTGGAACAAAATGTTGATTATATTTTTTCGCCTTTTATTGTCAATGCAAAAGGTGATTCGTCAAACCCTACAAATAACCCGAACTGTCCGTGGGTTCAGACATATCCATTTATGGTTCGTGCTGCATATCATGACGAAAAAATTAAAAACAAATTTTTAATACCAACTCTGCATTTTCGCTGGTTTGAGAATGTTCTCGTAAAAGAATTAAGTTCTTTTATGAAAGCTCAGTTTGGTCTCAAAAAATCAACAGTAAAACAAGCTATCAGTAAAGCTGATGAGGCTCAAATTAAATTTGAAAAAACACTCGCAAAACGAGGGGCTGAGGTTTTGGCAGATCTGCCAAAAGACAAACAAGCTCTCGTTATTTTTGGAAGACCGTATAATACAACTGATCCAAATTTAAATTTAGGATTGGCGGAAAAACTCATTAATTTAAATGTATTACCTATCCCATTAGATTTTCTACCTCTCCATGAAATAAATGTTTTTGATGATTACCCAATGATGTATTGGCCAAATGGTCAAAAAATTATTGCCGGAGCTAAATATGTACAAAAACATCCGGATTTATTTGGCGTATACATGAGTAATTTCCGGTGTGGACCGGATTCATTTTTGAAACATTTTGTGTATCATGAAATGAAAAATAAACCATATTTGAATTTAGAGGTAGACGAACATGGGGCTGACGCAGGAATGATTACCCGTTGCGAAGCATTTTTGGATAGTTTAAAAGGCTATCAACAAAATCAGAAGAATATTAAAACTCCTTCTCTTGACACTGAAAAAGTTACGGTAAAACATTCACAATCAACAGCAGGAAGAACATTATACTTCCCATATATGCGCGATACAGGATATGTTATATCTGCAGCATCACGACACTGTGGAATTGATGCTCATTCTCTTCCTATGCAAAATGAACGTGATATAGAACTTGCTCGCAAATATACAAGTGGCGACGAATGTTTCCCTCTTATTTGTACTACCGGGAGTTTCTTGAAAAAATTAATTGACGACAAAGCTGATCCGAAAAAAACAGCATTTTTTATGCCCGATCATAATGGTCCTTGTCGTTTTGGTGAATATAATAAACTGCAAAGAATAACATTTGATATGCTTGGTTTTGAAGATGCAAAAATTATTTCACCAAGTAATGATGACGCATATGCAAACATTTCGGGCGGACAGTCCGGTAAATTCAGAATTGCCGCATGGAAAGGTATGGTTGCCGTTGATTTACTACGGAAGCTTCTACAGGAACGAAGACCATATGAACAAGAAAAAGGGGAAACAAATGCTGTGTACAAAGAATATTTAGATAAAATTATTCATTCTGTAGAAAATGGTGCAAAAGACAGTATAGACATATTGGAATCTGCGGCTAAACGATTTTCTCAAATACCTGTACATAAGCAAAATAGAAAACCCGTAATACCAATAGTTGGTGAAATATTTATGCGGGACAATGCCTTTTGTAGTGGCAATATTGTGGAACGCATAGAAGAATTGGGTGGAGAAACGGTTATGGCTCCATTAAGCGAATGGCTTTCGTACTCTACATACAGATATTGGAGAGACAGTTTGTGGAAGCAAGATATGCTGGGAATGTGCAAAGCTAAAATTCAAGATATATCGCAAAAGGTAATAGCTAAAAAATTACATAAAAGCGTAGAAGATATTGCGGAAATGGAACGCGAAATTCACATTAAGAAAATGATTTCTCGATGCTCACCATACATTCATAAAGATTACGACGGCGATCCGCCTCTTGCTTTTGGTGCGGTTTCGGCTTTGATTGATACTCAAATTTCCGGCGTTATAAATGTGTTGCCATTTTCTTGTATGCCGGGTACTCTTATCAGTTCTGTTTCGCAAATATTCCGTAAAAATCATAACAATATTCCGTGGGAAAACATCACCTTTGATGGGCAAGAAGATGCGTCTATTGAAACTCGTTTGCAGGCATTTATGCACCAAGCAAAAGAATATTCAAAATTACATGAATATGATAAACCTCGGGTTTGGTAATAAAACAACAATCTCGTTTTGACATAAAAAAAAGAGGCTGCTTATACTTATATAAACAGCCTCTTTTTTTTAAGACTAGTCAAATCATTATAATTATTTCTTTATAATTTTATACTGGTGTATGGTATTATGCAAACGAATAATAACAATATACAAACCGGGCACATAATTTTGTAAAGGCACCTGCGATGTTTGCACGCGAACATTGTGTTCATGAACTAATTTTTGTCCCTGCTGCGAATAGATAACAAATGAAGCATTTTGAAAATTATCCGGTAATTGAATAATCAATTGTTGAGCATTATTAACAAATACATTCACATTTTCATCATGATTGAGATTGTCTAATGAAACCACCGGTTCTTCAGGTTCCTGTGGATCTTCCGGATTTTCGGGATCTTGAGATCCTCCGCTTTCATCGGGGATAAGGGCCCCTTCCCAATTTTTTATTACTTGATACACATATTTTCCCGAAGTGGTTAAATCAGAATCCGACCAATATCCAGCGGTGCTTGCACCAGGAACTAAAGCCGAAGCACCTTCATTCTTATCATTCAGAGCCCAATTACAGTTGGTAATATCATGCTCCTTCATAAAATCAACCCAAGCATTGCTTGATTCTGTAGCAACTCCACCATTACCATCAGAATCAACAGTTCCCCATTCGGTAATAATAATTGCTATTCCATCATTCATGGCTGCGAGTATTCTATCTCGTAACCATTGCGTGTGTGTTCCAGCATAAAAATGTGCAGTATACGCAATATTATCATAATCGGTTATAGGATTAGCAGCCGCATCATCTACTTTTTGAGACCATATTGGCGTTCCCACCACAATTATATTATCAGTGTCATATTCTCGAATAGCTGCAATTACCGATTCAGCATAAGGCTTAATAACGGTAGACCACGGTACCTCAAGGGGCTCATTGTAAATTTCATACATAATATTGGGATTATCTCCATATTCTTGTGCAATAGCAGTAAAAAAAGCAATCGCTTCTGTTTCATAATCTTCGGCATGATGAGAGTGCCAGTCGACGATAACATACATATCATTATCTATAGCAGCATCAATAACCGTCGTAATTCTCTCATAATTTGCCGTCTTATTTGTTGTACTCGTCAAGTATCCACCACTTTCGTCCACTCCCATTGCAGCACGAATAATTGTAGCATCCCAGTCTTGAGCAACCCAATCTACGACCTCAGCAGTATAATATTTATCACCTCCCCACCAGGTATTACTCCAAAATAAACTAGGACCGGCAAAACTTACTGTATCAGAATATTGATTTACTATTTTACTTCCATTAATAGATAATTGTCCGTGATATGATACTTTTCCTTGGTTTTGAGCAATTAAAAATTGAAACGAAAACCCACACATTAAAATTAAGTATAGAATTTTTTTCATAAAAAAACATTTAAAGTTAGTATTTAATTTAGGTACAATAAAAACAACTGAAAGATATAGAAACCCTACATAAAAAATCCTGAAGTCTCAATATTTATAAGACTTCAGGATTATATATATTTACAAATCTCAAGGATTTATTTTCCGAATTTCTCAGCTATTAAATATTCAGCTATTTGTACTGCATTTAATGCTGCTCCTTTTCTAATCTGATCACTTACACACCAAAATGAAATACCATTCAGATTCGTTAAATCTTCTCGTATTCTTCCAACAAAGACATCATCTTTACCGGCAAGATCAAACGGCATTGGATATTCATTATTTTCAGGGTTATCGACAAGCGTTATTCCCTTGAAATTTTCACATGCCTCACGAAATTCTTGTGGAGAAACAGGTTTTTCCGTTTCTGCCCATACAGCTTCAGAATGTGCACGCATAACAGGCACACGCACAGTAGTCGCACTTACCTTAATATCGGAATGCATAATTTTTCGTGTTTCATTATACATTTTCATCTCTTCTTTAGTGTATCCGTTTTCAGTAAACACGTCAATATGAGGGATTACATTGCATAATAATTGATGAGAAAATTTTTCAACTTTCAACTCATTACCGGCAGCATAATCAGCAATTTGTTGCTCAAGCTCAGCCATTCCCATAGCACCTGCGCCACTAGCCGATTGATACGTGGATACATGAACTTTCGTTATATGAGAAATATTTTCAAGTACCTGTAATGCAACCACCATTTGAATAGTAGTACAATTTGGATTTGCAATAATATTTTTTGGTGCATTAAGTGCATCTTTTTTATTCACTTCAGGCACAACCAAGGGCACATTTTCGTCCATTCGAAAAGCACTCGAATTGTCAATCATTATAGCACCATATTTAGTGATTGTTTCAGCAAATTCAAGAGAAGCACTACCACCGGCAGATGTTAATGCTATGTCTATATCTTTGAAACTATCATCGTGTTTTAATTCTTTAACCGTTATTTGCTTTCCTTTGAAATTAAATTTAGCCCCTGCACTTCGTACTGAACCGAATAAAACTAACTCGTCTATCGGTAAATTTCTTTCTTCGAGAATTTTTAAAAATTCTTGGCCAACCGCTCCGCTGACTCCGACAATTGCAATTTTCATATTATTTGTTTAGTTTAATATTATTTAAAAAATAATTTATACTTTTGTATTACGCAACAAAAATACATTTTAAAACCATGAAATGCAACGGAATATTATTGTGCTTATACATATTTTTTTATGTTTCTGCCACAGGTCAAATTACACTTGATTTCAACAATTCACCTCTTACCTCTTCGTATGAAGCAAACTATACTTACGATTCCGATTCGGCACAATGGCACTATTCCAAAGCTAAATCCGGTACTTTATCAACTAATTCACCGGCAATATGTCTTGGCAAATATGCCGAGGCTCATATCACATCAGACACATTAGTATATGGCATTTCTTCGCTTTCATTTTTCTACGAACAAGCATATTCAAGTAATTGCGAAGCCTATATTTTCGTGAATGACTCATGCCTAGACACAATTGCAACAAACAATAACCAAGGCACCGCTTTTTTATACACAAGCGAACAAATTTATACATATGATTCATGTATCGTTTCTATTAAACAATCTTCGGGCTCTTCAGGGCAAATTTTAATAGGAAACATCACGTATACAAAAGCATGGGAACCGAAAATTCCATTTAGTCTTACATCATTTTCTGTTTCGGACACATATATAATTGCAGTTTTTTCTGATAGCATATATTCCCATTCTGTATACAATTTAACTGGCAAAATAATAGAACATACACGAGCTACAAATGATACAATTATGTGTCCACTATCCCCTACTTTATGTGGTAACCAAAATTTGCAATTTAGAGTTGCAAATATTGCTTCGGAACAGATAGACACAAATATTCATTTTTTTCGTACTCTAAAACCTGAATTACACAAAATCATAATAACCGAAATAATGTGTGACCCGAGCCCGACAATTGGTTTAGCTGAGAAGGAATATATTGAACTATATAACCGTTCAAATTGCCCTATAAATCTGAACAGTCTAAAGCTTGCCGTAAATGAAAGCACATATCATTTACCGGATTTTATACTTAATCCGGAACATCATGTGTGTATCTATACCAGTGAATTTTTTACATTGGAAAATTCGAATGTGTTTCTTTCAATACCAAGCATTCGTGCTCTCAATAATGATGGAGCAACGATTGCATTATTACACGGAGATAGTATCATAAGCTCTGTGTTATATTCAAAATCTTGGTATCAAAGCACATTTAAAGAAACCGGCGGCTGGTCTCTCGAAAAAATACAATATGATGACTGTTCGGAAACAGCAGCCAACTGGAAAGCATCACAGGATTATTCAGGAGGAACACCCGGATATATAAATTCTGTTTTCAATTCTGAATCTTCGGTACAATACCCACAGATTATTTCATTAAAATTGAATACGGACACGTGTTTACAAATTCAAGTTTCCGAAAATTGCAATCCTGAATTATTGCAATTTTGTATACTCGAAAATAATTCTATTACTCACATTCAATCTATTAATCATTCTCTTCAACAGTTCAATATATTTCTCGAAAAACCATACTCCCCTCAAAAAGAATATTCATTACAGTATTCCGGTATTGTAAACCACAACAAGATACCTGTTAATTGGGATTATTCTTTTGCCATGTTTAATTCTTTATTAGAAAGAAATGCTATTGTAATATCTGAAATAGTATATAATCCTGATACCGAGCCCGGAGAATTTATAGAATTGTATAACAGGAGTTCATACTATTATGATTTGTCCGAAATATTTATAGCTCGAATTACCACATCTGATTATTCTCAAATATACCCCTTAGCAGAAAGACCGACACTTATTAAACCTCATTCATTCATCGTAATTTCAACCGACAGCTTATATTGGAAATCTATCTCAAATTGTAAATCAACAGCTATTTTTTCGGAACTTACAAACCTGCCTTCGTTTCCGAATACAGAAGGAAATTGTGTGATTTTGAATAAATGGGGAGAAGTAATAGACAGCATATGGTACACCGAATCAATGCATAACCCTGATTTGTTATCGACTAAAGGAATTTCTTTGGAACGGATATCATATGCGAATCAAATGTATTCGAAAACAAACTGGGAATCGGCAAATTATTTCGGAGAAAAATACAGTCCCGGTTGTGCAAACAGTCACGGAGAAGAACCACGAATTCATCTTCAAAAAAATAATACTGACACAAAATTTTCAATTCATTCTCACACCAATATTTCAACCATCACAATTTCAACATATAATTGTCTGGGGATTTTGCTTACCAAAAAGACAATACATCCACATTCTTCTTTTACTGAATTTTCATGGAATGATAGTATAGATACAAACAAAAAATATAATCAGGGTATTTATTTTACGCATATTACCGGAATATTATCGAATGCTAAAACATTCGAAAAAACCTTTCGGATAATAGAAGATTAAGCTAAAAAATACTTTTTAAGCAGTATGAGAATTAAAAATGGAAAGTGCTGATTTTATAGCAGACCGCATTTCGTCTTTTTTGTATGGTTTCATAATATATTCAAAGACATGAGTTGAATCTTTTGCAACTCTACTTTCCGCAAAACCACTAAGCATAATACACACAACGTTTGGAAAATCTTTTTTAATCATTTCCACAAATTCTAATCCATTAATATCCGGCATTTTAAAATCTGTGATTACAACTGGGATATTTTGTTTTTTAATAATTTCTAAGCCTTTTTGAGGCGACTCAGCAGTATATACATTAAACTCTTGGGTAAAATTTATTGAAAATAAATCTAAATTTATTCCTTCGTCATCGACGTATAAAACAGCATTATTAAACATTAAATTACTCCTTTTTTCTCTATCGTGGCAAAGATACAATTTTTTAATCTAAAAATTATATGTACACTTTAATATATTACTTAAAAAAGACAATAAATTTTTAAAAATCATTTTTTATGCCCCTCAACAATAAGCACACATTCCCCCTTTGGGTTATTATTTGAAAAATGAGTAATAACCTCACCAGCGGTGCCACGAATAATTTCTTCGAAAATTTTAGAAATTTCACGTACAACAACAAGATTTCTCTCGCCAAAAAATTCTTGTATTTGAGTTATTGTTTTTAGAATTCGGTGTGGCGATTCATAAAATATAATGGTGCGTTGTTCCTCTTTGAGCTCAAGAAATCGGGTTTGTCGACCTTTTTTATGCGGTAAAAAACCTTCGAAACAAAACCTATCGGAGCTAAAACCACTTACCACCAAAGCCGGCACAAAAGCGGTCGCACCCGGCAAGCACTCTATCGGAATATCAGCCAAAATACACGCTCGCGTCAATAAAAAACCCGGATCGGAAATTGACGGTGTTCCTGCATCCGAAACCAAGGCAGTAAGCGTGTTTTGTGCAATAGTTTCTACTATATTTTGAAGCTGCGCATGTTCATTAAATTTATGATATGCACGCATTGGTGTGGAAATTTCGAAATGCTTCAATAATTTGCCTGTTTGACGCGTGTCTTCGGCCAAAATAATATCAGCTGACTTAAGCGTTGACAGCGCTCGCAGAGTTATATCCTGCAAATTTCCTATTGGTGTTGGTACAATAACGAGTGATCCCATATTACAAATACCGACGTTCAACAATGTTTAAAAACCGCTGAGACAATTCATGTTCAAAATCTAAAGAAAACTGTTTTTTCAATAACGAACAGGCTTGTTCGAAGGAAGACAATTCATTAAGTTTTTGAATGGCTTCGGTATATAATTGGACATCATTTGCAAATAATTCTTTGGTAAATTGATACCGCTCATTTATACCAATAGCTGAGGCTATATTTGAAACCGGTGTTTTTCCGAGTTTCTGAGACAAATCCTTCTCAGGAGAAATTACCGTTTTTTCAACTTTTATTTCAGAATGTTCCGTTTTTTTCGGCTCAGATGTCAATATCGTTTCATTTTCAATAGATTCTGTATCATTATCTGCTGCCGGTTTTTCAACAATTTCCTCTTTTTGTACTTGGACTTTTTCGGCTACAACCTGTTTTTTCTCCGTCTTTTGCTCGGGTTCTTCGGGTGGTAATTCCTCTTTCTCGTCTTCAACAAAATCTAAAGACTGCGTTTCCTGAAATAATTCTTCGGATTCAGTTTTTTCCACATCTTGCATAGAAATTATATCATCAATATCAGATGCTATTTCCTCATTTTGAGAATCTAAGGTATATAACAAATCGTATACCTCCGAGATTTTCTTTCGGACAATATCTAATTCTATACGAGAAACATTTTTGCCTGAAAACTGAGAAGTATAGCTTTGTATCTCCCCTAATTTTAATTGAATTAAGTCAATTACCGGTTGTTGTAACATAGAAACGTTTAATTTTAAAATTTCACTTTAATATATACACCTAAACCTATATATTATTGTAAAAATAGAAAAAAAGATGTAATTCGTAATGAAATAACAAAAATAACGTAAATAGTACGTGATATTTATCGTTCAGATTGAATAAAAAAACTGTCGAAAGGCTCGTTATTTCGAATAAATTGAATGCAATACTTCAAACAAAGAATCTCGTTTGATAGGTTTTCTAATATACCCTTGAAATCCGGCATCTTTTATACGTTTTTCATCTTCAACAAGTGCATATGCTGTTTGGGCGACAATAGAAATGTTAGGATATTTTTTTTGTATTCTGCGAGCAGCCTCATAACCGTTCATTACCGGCATTTTAATATCCATTAACACAAGTTTCACATCAGGATGCTTATCTACGAGTTCTACAGCTTCTTGCCCATGGTGAGAACGAATAATTGTAAAATGAGTATTAGCGAACAAGCGTGACAAATAAAAATAATTTACATCGTCGTCTTCGGCAATTATAATTGTCTCATTTTCTCCGAAATTCCGTGCATTTTCCTGTTTTATTTTGTGCTTCGAAACAGCTGGAATATTAGTAGGTTTATCAATACAAGGCAAAAGTACTGTAAAACGAGAGCCTTTATTAATTTTTGAACTAACGGATATTTCGCCCCCCATCATTTCGACATATGCCTTAGAAATTGCAAGTCCGAGACCGGAACCTTTACTTTTTATATTCGAGTCAGATTCGACCTGTCTGAATCTATCAAAAATAGCTGTATGATCTTTTTTATCGACACCAATACCGGTATCGGAAACCACAAATTCAATTTCTTTATTATTATTCTTCATACTTGCGGCAAAAGTAATTTTCCCCGATTGCGTAAATTTAATTGCATTTGAAATTAAATTTATAAGTATTTGCCGAAGCTTAACTTGGTCGATATACAATGTGGAATCGTCTGTAAGTTTTGCATACGCTATTTCCAATTCAATATACTTATTATCCGGAATTGTCACCTTCATTGTTCTGTATATTTCTAAAATAAAGGGCTTAACATATATTAACTCATAATATGGTTGAACTTGCCCTGTTTCTATTTTGGAAACATCAACAATATCATTTATAATTGACATAAGATGTTCACCACTTTTTTGAATAATAGAAATATAATGCTCTTTGTCTTCATAAGTTTCTGCATCATGAAGTAAATCAGAAAAACCGAGAATAGCATTCATTGGTGTACGAATTTCGTGAGAAAGATTTGCCAAAAACGATGATTTTAGCATATCGCTTTCTACCGCCTTTTCTTTCGCTTCATACAGTTCCTGATTTGCCTGCAACAACTCTTCATTTAATTGTAAATATTCTTCGTTTTGAGCTTCGAGTTCTTCAGATTTCTCTTGTAATAATGCATCATTTTTCTTTTTATCGGTAATATCTCTCATTATTACCACAAATTGATTGTATTGTGAACGATACATAATAATATCGACAAACACATCTATATCTTTAAAATATTCTTCATAAAGAATTGACTGTCCGGTTTTCATCACATCTTCAATTCTCTTAAACATTCCGGGCTGAAAATTTTCATGAACAATAGATGTTATACTTTCATTTATAAAATCTTTTCTTTCAAGCCCAAATATATTTGCATATGCATCATTTATATCAATATATTTATAATCATTTTTTTTATTTTTCGGATTCTTAATCTCTTCAAAAATGGCTACTCCTTGATCCATTTGAGAAAACAACATTCTGAATTTTTTCTCTTGTTCTTCGAGTTCCTGTTGAGCTTTTACACTCTCAGTATTATCTATTGCCAACCCTATTATCTGATATCCTTTACCACTCGTATCCTTTACCGGAGTGTACATTATATCAAAATGAATATCATTAATAATCAAATTCTCATGTACATTTTCACCTTTCAATCCACGTTTTATACTTGCTACTATTTGTGGGTAATCTTTATAAACATCAAACGCTGATAAACCGACAACTTCACCGGGTTGTAATTCTAATTTTGTTAAACCAAGACCTTCTGACAAAGTAAATATCCCATTTTTATCAATCACAAACGAAACCACCGGTGTATTTAATACCACATTTTTAAATCGCTGTTCACTCAATAAAATTTGTTTTTCATATTTCGTTTTTTCAGTAATATCAGTTGCAACATGAATGATGTTTTTTAATTTTCCATCATTATCAAACAATGGCGTACATGAAACTAAATAGATGCCATCCAACATTTCGACATACATTTCGTGTGTTTCATTTTGAAGAGTCTGAAACATTTTTTTACATGGACAGTTCAGAGGCCTATCTGCCAAAGATTTATGAAAAACCGAGTGGCATTTTTTACCAATGATTTTCTCTGCCAACAATTCACTTTTATCTAATACTGCCTTGTTTGCATGCACAACTGTTTGTTCCGGGTCGAGAATGATAATTGGAGTAGAAATAGTATCAAATATAATTTCCCATTCTTTGAGCGATTCAATATAATTTTTTTGGCAGGAAATATTATATGAAATATCTAAATAAATACAATGTGCAATATGTTCATTTTTGTGTTCATCATGATGAATCACACCGCTTTTTAACACATGAAACATTGATCCGTTCTTATGTTTACATTCTTCTATAACATTACTGATAACCTTATTTTGTTGTAATAATGAAAAACAAGATTGAAAATTTTGTCGAGAAAAATCAGATTGAAAATTTTGAATAGGTTTATTAATAACCTCATCTTTTTCATATCCGGACATACGAAGCCAGGCAGAATTCACCTCAATAATTGAACATTTAGTATCAAAAGAAATATATGGAATAACTTCAGAATTTCGTAATAATGAAAGTTGTTCTTCAGATTCAAAATCAGTATTTAACAGCTTGAAAACAATTTGCTTTAACGCCATATTTTCAAATTGTAAATTATTTGTTGCAGCCGATGAAACATCGTCACAATTACTATTACAATTTGATTGTTTATTGTTTTTCATAGTAGAATACTTTTATGTTTATGAAATTTCCCTTCACACAATCAAAATTTCATATTTATTAAATATTTTTAAATAGCGTAGTGTTTTATATTAAAATAAATACAAAAATACATATATTTATATTTTTTAACAAAATATTACCTTTAAAATTCTATCTACATATCTTATATGTACGATAATATAATTTTGAAAGTTCTTCAAAAATTAATTAATTAACAATCTGTTAAAATCACAAAACATTTAATATCAGCCAAGTGCTTTTTAAATATTTTCAACTAATTAAATATCAGTATATTATAAATGTTTATAACTTGAATATAACGGTGTATATTTTTATTTTAAATAAGTTGTAAATAATTTTGATTAGAAAAAGAGAAAAGATATATGCAAATTTTTATCATTTCAAAATGAAGTTTTCATTTTCTTTTATTTTTTATAAACAGGTAAATGAACGAGTTTTTTTATTAAAGTTTTAAAATATTCTTGTTAATTTGGTTTTTGAAAAAATAGTTTATAAAGTATAAATAGTTTCATTTTAAATTAATTACAATTTAATATTCTGTTAACAAGATGTTATTAAAGTCAACATTATTAAATTCCAAATAATGTCACAAAAAAAAATCAACCTATTAACAGGACATTATCATCATCATATTTTAAATTAATTAAATATATATATTATGATATATAAGAAAGAAGTAGAAAATACAGGATTTGTTTCTAAAAAAATTCCAATAAATATAGACCTAAAAAAAGAGATTCAAAAATTAAAAGACGAAAAAAACGCAGTCATTTTAGCACACTTTTATCAAGAAGACGATATACAAGAAATTGCCGATTTTGTTGGAGATAGTTTAAAATTAGCTCAAATTGCTCAAAACAACTCTGCAGATATTATAGTTTTAGCCGGAGTTCATTTTATGGCAGAAACGGCAAAAATATTATCTCCCGAGAAGAAAGTTTTACTTCCAGATTTGAATGCAGGTTGTAGTTTGGCAGATTCGTGCCCTTACGATGATTTTAAAGCCTTTTTGGAGCAATACCCTAACCATACAGTGATTTCATATGTGAATACAACAGCGGCTATTAAAACGTTAACAGATATCGTGTGTACTTCTTCGAATGCACAACAAATTGTAGAAAGTTTACCCCCGAACGAAAAAATAGTATTTGCTCCCGATAGAAATTTAGGTGCATATATTTCGAAACAAACTAATAGAGAGATGGTTATATGGGATGGTGCCTGTATGGTTCATGAAGAATTTTCATTGGAAAAGTTATTATTACTCAAGCAACAATATCCGGAAGCGAAAGTGTTAGCTCATCCGGAATGTATAGAACCAATTTTATTAGTGAGTGATTTTATAGGATCTACCGCAAATATGTTACAATTTTCGAAAGAAGATCATGCTCAAACATATATTGTTGTTACCGAATCGGGAATTTTATTTAAAATGCGTGAAGCAAATCCACATAAATTATTTATTCCTGCTCCACCAAATGATTCTACTTGTGCATGTAATGATTGTGAGTTTATGCGATTAATTACCTTGGAAAAAGTATATAATACATTAAAATATGAATTACCAGAAATAATTATTGATGAAGATATTATGAAAAAAGCATATAAACCAATTGAAAGAATGCTTACTATTTCTAAAGAATTAGGATTATAATGAAAAGTATAGTACTCTCTTTTTTACTCTTTTTTACTCTTCGGCTTATTGCTCAAGAACAACAGTTTGTGCAATTTTTTTATGCTGATTCGGTCGTTTCTTCTGAAGGTTTTTTGGAGCAGGGAAAACCTAATGGATATTGGAAAAATTATTATCCAAATGGAACTCTTAAATCTGTTGGTAAACGGACAAATTTTGAATTAGATAGTATATGGAATTTTTATTCAGAAGATGGCATTTTGTCGAAACAAATAATGTATTCTAAAGGTAAAAAAAATGGCTATGAATATTCATATTATGTGATGCGTGATACGAGTATATTGCAATCAAAATTTTTTTATAAAAATGACAAACGTGAAAAATTAGCATATTTTTATTCTCACAATGGCTTTGTACATAAAAAAATCCCATTTGTTTCAGATACAAAACAGGGAATTGGATATGAGTTTTCAAAGGATAGTATTGTTACAGCTATTTTAGAATTTGAAAGAGATTCTTTATTATCACGTCAAGAAATCAATAGATTTAATTCTGCCGGAGAAAAATCGGGTACCTGGGTTGAGTTTTATCCGAATGGAAATAAAAAAATTGAATCAAATTATTATAAAGGTGCTCTTCAGGGATTATATAAAATATATGATATTCATGAAAATATTGAACGTGTAGGTCAGTATAATAATGATTCATTATTATATTCAAGTCAATTTGTAAATAATTTTAGAGAACCAAAAGAACAGAAAAGATTTAATGAAGATTCATCATATATTATTTTTCGTGGTCAATTTACTCAGGACCAGATACCAATTGGTGTTCATTGGTATTATTCTTCGGAACAAACTATAGATTCATGTGTTGTATATGATACTTTAGGTACAATTACCGGTGTCGGAATAATGCGTACAAATGGTGATAAAACGGGTAAATGGAAACATTTTTTTCCTAATGGTATTATATCTGCAAAAGGAACATATGCTTACAATGAAAAACAAGGTGAATGGATATTTTATTATGAAACAGGTGATGTAAAACAACAGGGAGAATATGTTAAGGATAAAGAAATGGGAGAGTGGATTTGGTTTTATATGAATGGAAACCGTAAAAGAGTAGAGAATTATGTAGGTGGAAAAAGAAACGGAAAAATTATTCAATATGATGAGTTAGGAAATATTGTTGTTTCCGGAAATTATACTGATGATTTACAACATGGGTATTGGGAAATACAAGTTGGAGATATTATTCAACAAGGTTCGTTTGTGTATGGAGAAAAAGATGGAGAGTGGATTCATACTTTTTTGTCAAATAATCAAATCCGATTTAAAGGTTCTTTTTATAATACAAAACCACAGGGAAAACATGTGTATTATTATGAAAATGGAACTTTAGAACGTGAAGAATTTTATGATGCAGGAAAACCCATTAAACGCTGGAATTATTATAATAAATATGCTCAATTAAAATATACTCGATATTTTAAAGATGGTAAGGAAATACAAATTTTAGTTGCAGATTAATGATTACCTTTTAACCTGAGTTCGACGTAATTTTTCGAGTTCAGATTAGCTCCACTGAGCTCCTCCTTTGTCCTTGGTTGATATAAAAAGCTGTTTATCAAGGCAAATTATTGAATAATAGCGAGCTATTGTGAAATAATTTAACGCAGAAAAACTGTTTTTTATGCAAAGCATACTTTTTCCGCTTATAAACA
>JAQICB010000152.1 GCA_027858745.1 Bacteroidales bacterium | reverse complement strand
TTGATATAAAAAGCTGTTTATCAAGGCAAATTATTGAATAATAGCGAGCTATTGTGAAATAATTTAACGCAGAAAAACTGTTTTTTATGCAAAGCATACTTTTCCCGCTTATAAACAGCTCAAAAATAATTTAAAATAACCCGTTATTATTTCATTATTTTTGATTGAACCTCACTATTTATAAGCGTTCTGAACCTAAAAAATTATATCGAACTCAGGTTTATAGACTCATCTCAAAAAAAAAGAGGTTGTCTGAAAAACAGACAACCTCTTTAAATATTCTCGGATCTCACTCCATCAATCTACCTCAAACCTCTACAAAAATGAAAAACTAATCATAAACCAAAACTATACCATCATACCAACTTCACTACCGAGAATATTTGAATAAAAATGAAAAATGATACATATCTGTATCTCCAACTTCACGAATCAATCTCACATAACTCTACTTACAAATCTATAATAATGAACGTTTTTATTTTCTAATACAAATATACACTTAATAAATTTATAAGTCAATGATTTTCAGTAAATTGAGTATTTATTTGAAGCGAAATACAATAGAGTACGTATGGGTGTAGGTAAAAATAATCAGAAGAATCTTCAGAAATAAGCAAAAGGTTCACGTATAATTATTGCTCAATATACTCATAGAAGACTTTAATATTTTTATCCTCTAAGCGTGTTTTAAGCCAATCATAAATCAAACGTTTTTTCTGCTCTTGAAACTCATCAGAGTTCTGCACTTGAAAAATAACAATAGCAAAATCCTGATATACACTTAAGGTATCATTATATATTTGAGCATGACTATAATTACACGATGTTATATGAGGAAACAATACTCTTGCCTCATTCAGTATTTGTTTTCCTACTTGAGGCCAACTCAACACACTATCAATAATTTGTTGTTTCTCAGTTAAAATATCGCTCTGCCGAGCAATTTCAGATTTCAACATTCTAATCTCAGCATTTTCTTTATCTGTATCATCTAAAGAAAAACCTTGTTTAATCGTTAGAGTGCCATTCTCCAAATTAAAATTCTTTAATTTAGATTTTAATTCATCTTTTTGCTCTTGCGTAAAAGAAGTTCCTCCATAGACAAGAAGAATTTCTTTCGAACTAGAATTCACCTCGTGATTCAACAAAAAATTACCTTCATACACAGAAACTGTTTTGGCAAATCGTGACGCATTTTCGGTAAACTTTTCAGTTTGCACCAAACCATACCCAAAGTAAATACTTGGTATTACCGTAAAAAATATAACAATTGTAATCCATCTATTAATTTGAGCTCTTTTTTTACCATCAATAATGGTACGTATGGGAAACCGTAAAAATTGAGAAACAACTAATGCAGAAATAGCAATAAAAACACTATTAATAGTAAACAAATACAGAGCTCCAAAAAAATAGATAAATTGGCCGGTTGCAAGACCATAGCCTGCTGTACATAAAGGTGGCATAAGAGCTGTTGCAATAGCAACACCGGGTATAACATTACCTTTTTGTTTACTCGTCATGGCAACAATACCAGCCAAACCACCAAACAAAGCAATTAACACATCATATATAGTAGGACTTGTACGAGCCAACAATTCAGAATGAGCAGTAGAAATAGGACTTAAAGCAAAATAAAAAGTAGATGCAAACAAACTGGCAGCAACCGCAAAACCATAGTTTTTAATTGATTTACGAAATAGCGGGAAGTTATATGTTGCAATACTATAGCCCACACCATTAATAGGTCCCATAAGAGGAGATATTAACATGGCACCAATAATTACCGCAGTAGAATTCATATTGAGTCCAACCGAGGCAACGAGTATTGCAAACACGAGAATCCAAATATTCGTCCCCCTAAAATTAATACCCTTCACAATACTTTCATGAATTGCATCAAAATCATCTAAGTGATTTTCAAGAGAAATAACACTAATAATTCTGCGAAACAATGTATTCATATGTTTATTTTATTGGAATAAACGAATATACAATTTTTTCGTAAATGTATATACATCGTAAAAATAAAAAAGGTTGTTTTAAAATTAAAACAACCTTTCTTTTATATATCATTATTGTATTTAATCAATAATTTTAGGTCAAAAAACTCAACAACACACCGGCAGCAACAGCAGAGCCAATAACTCCTGACACGTTAGCAGCCATAGCATGCATCAATAAGTGATTTGAGGGGTCGTATCGCTGACCTTCGTGTTGCGAAACTCTGGCACTATCAGGCACGGCAGAGACTCCCGAATTTCCAATAAGAGGATTGATTTTGTTTTCTTTTGACAAAAATAAATTCATAAATTTCGCAAAAAGCACACCACCAGTTGTTGCAATAACAAACGAAAAAGCACCTAATCCAAAAATCAACAAAGAATCGCTTGTTAAAAATACGTCAGCTTGCGTAGATGCACCAACAGTAACACATAATAAAATATTTACGATATCTATTAATGGATTTGCTGCGGTATTTGCTAAACGTTTAGTAACTGTAGATTCCTTTAATAAATTACCAAAGAATAACATTCCAAGTAAAGGCATAGAAGGTGGTGAAAAAGTTGTTGTTAATAAAAGCCCAAAAATCGGGAACAAAATTTTCTCCAATTTAGAAACTTGACGAGCAGGTTTCATACGAATGACACGCTCTTTTTTATTCGTCAACAATTTCATAATCGGTGGTTGAATAATAGGAACAAGAGCCATATACGAATACGCCGCAATAGCAATTGCACCAATTAAATTTGGAGCCAATCGCGAAGAGATAAAGATTGCTGTTGGACCATCAGCTCCACCAATAATACCAATTGCACCGGCTTGTTCGGGAGTAAAACCTAACAAGAGAGCGGTGATTAAGGCAACAAAAATACCGACCTGAGCAGCAGCACCTAAAAACATCAATTTGGGATTAGACAAAAGTGATGAAAAATCTGTCATTGCACCAATACCCAAAAAGATAAGTGGCGGGTACACCCCCTTAAGCACTCCGAAATACAAGTAATTCATCACACTACCTTCTTCATAAATACCTACTTGCATACCTTCAACAAATGGCACATTACCTATTATAATACCAAAACCAATCGGCAACAATAGCAAGGGCTCATAATTATAACGAATAGCGAGGAAGATAAAAAAACCTCCCGCCAGAATCATAATTAAATGTTGATAGGTAAAATGAGCAAACGCTGAATTAGTGTAAAATTGCTTTAATCCATGCATTATTTGAGATTCTTCCTGTGGAGAATCGTCCGATGATTGTTCTTGAACAACTTGTGCGTCTTGAGAATCGACAATTGGTGTATTTGCAAATGTTTGAGCAACAAATGTAACTCCCAAAAGAACAACAAGTATAGAAAAGAAATTTACTATACGTTTCATTTATATATATTTTAATTTATTCAACTTCAATAAGAAGATCCCCCTCCATTACAGATTGGCCTTCAGACACATTAATTTTAGACACAGTTCCATCTTTTTCGGCAAGAATATCATTATTCATTTTCATTGCCTCCATAATTAAGAGTTTTTGTCCTTTTTTAACGGCATCGCCAACTTTGGAGCTCATCTCAATAATAACTCCCGGAAGTGGCGCTTTAATACCACTGCCTACACTCACTTTATTCATAAAGCTTTCACCATCCTGAAGATTTGCAGGTTTACGAACAAGTTTAGGTGTTTTAGGAGCAGCTGATTTAACAGGCGTTTCGAGTTCAACGTCATAAGTAGTGCCGTTAACCTCTATTTGGGCTTGTTGATCTTCGAATTGAAGAACTTCAACATCATAAGTATTACCCTGTATTTTAAAAGTAAATTTTTTCATCTTACCATTATCTATTTAAAGTGTTATTCATTCCGTAAATTTTTGAATTCCATGGCGAATATGCTTTTTTAACTGTTTTAATTGTTACAACACCACTTTCATAATCATGCTGTTCAGCTAAATACATATAAATTGCCATACTTATTGCCGCATTTTCCTGACCGGAAAGTTCTGAAGGATTTGCTGGAATATCTTTGCTTTCAGATTTCTCTTTAACTTTAGAACCTAAAGAAGAAAAATAGTCAATTACCGGTTTCATATAATGAATAAATAAAACCATTATTAATAAAACTAGAAAAACAACAGAAATACCAACAATTAAGATATTAGTTCCTTCCGACAAATTTGCGATATCATGTAAAATCATATGTTATAAATTTATAAAGGTATATTACAATGTTTTCTTGGAAGATTTGTATCTTTTTTGGTTTGTAAACGTTGCAATGCACGAATAACTCTAAAACGAGTATTTCTCGGCTCAATCACATCGTCAATATAACCATACTGTGCAGCACGATACGGAGTAGCAAATAATTTGTTATACTCGTCTTTCTTTTCTTCCGCTTTTTTGATTTTTCCATCTTCGTCTTCAATCGCTGAAATTTCACGAGCGTACAATACTTCTACAGCACCTTCGGCACCCATTACAGCAATTTCTGCACTTGGCCATGCATAGTTAATATCTCCACGCAACTGCTTACTACTCATCACAATATGAGCACCTCCATATGATTTACGTAAAGTAATAGTAATTTTTGGAACGGTTGCTTCCCCATATGCAAACATTAATTTTGCACCATGACCAATAATTCCTCCATACTCTTGTTTTGTTCCGGGTAAAAATCCGGGAACATCCACAAGCGTAACTAATGGAATATTAAAGGCATCGCAAAACCGCACAAAACGAGCTGCTTTACGAGAAGATTCAATATCAAGAACTCCGGCTAAATATTTTGGTTGATTTGCCACAATACCAACAGGTTGACCACCCATTTTTGCAAAACCAACAATTATGTTTTTCGCAAAATCTTTATGCACCTCCAAAAATTCGTTATCATCAACAATAGTCGCAATAACTTCAGTCATATCATATGCCTGATTTGTACTATCAGGAATAATTGAATTAAGCACATCATCCACTCGCTCAGCAGGATCAGTACTTTCAGTAAAAATTGGTTCTTCTAAATTATTTTGAGGAATAAACGACAATAATTTACGAATAAGCAACAAACATTCTTCTTCAGTGTCAGACACAAAATGAGCAACACCTGATTTCGAAGCATGTACATTAGCACCACCAAGATCATCAACAGTTACAGATTCTCCGGTTACCGTTTTTACAACTTTCGGACCGGTCAAAAACATATAACTGTTATGCTCAGTCATGAAAATAAAATCGGTTAATGCTGGAGAATACACTGCACCACCGGCACATGGACCCATAATCGCAGATATTTGTGGAATCACTCCAGATGACTGAATATTACGTTGGAAAATTTCCGAATACCCTGCCAAACTTTGCACACCTTCTTGAATACGAGCACCTCCACTATCGTTAATTCCGATAACAGGAGCACCTACTTTTACTGCCATATCCATAATTTTACAAATTTTTTGTGACATCGTTTCAGACAACGAGCCTCCAAAAACCGTAAAATCTTGTGCAAACACATATACAACACGACCGTCAATTGTACCGCTACCGGTTACAACACCATCGCCGAGAAATTTAGTTTTTTCCATTCCGAAGTTCGTACATCTATGTTCTTTAAACATATCATACTCCTCGAAACTTCCTTCGTCTAATAGAATTTCAACACGTTCACGAGCTGTTAATTTTCCTTTTTCGTGTTGTTTCTCAATTCTTTTTTCACCACCACCTAATCTTGCTTTCGAGCGAAGATCAATTAGTTCGTTTAATTTATTTTGATTACTCATAATTAATATATAATTTATAAATAGAAACTGTTAATTACTTGTTTGGATTTTCACAAATTTCGGTTAACACACCGTGAGTCGATTTAGGATGTAAAAAAGCAATATTAAGTCCTTCGGCTCCTTTTCGCGGTGTTTTATCTATTAACTGAACACCATTTTTATCGGCATTATCAAGAAAATCTTGTGCTTTGTCTACTGCAAAAGCTATATGATGAATTCCTACACCTTTCTTTTCAATATATTTTCCTATTGGCCCCTCTGGGTCTGTTGATTCCAATAATTCAATTTTCGTTTCTCCAACCATAAAAAAAGCTGTTTTAACTTTCTGGTCGGCAACCTCTTCAACATTATAACAGGTTAATCCCAAAACTTTTTGATAATACTCGATTTGCTCATCAAGATTTTTTACCGCTATACCTATATGTTCTATATGTGAAGGTTTCATAAATATATAATTTTAAAATTGTTATTTCAGGAAACAAAGATATAATTTCTCTAAAATTTAAGATGTTTTTTTGAAATGTTTTTAAGATTTTTTCATAAAAAAACATGAGGTATTTAAGTTTACCGATTTTTACCACACGAAAACGTACCTAAAACGCTTAAAAGCACTCAAGTGAGGAATATATAAAAAGAATCAAATAGGAATTATTCATAATAATAAATTCGTTTGACTCGCTGGGAAATTCCGGTAATTACTTCATAGGGAATTGTATTCATTTTTTCGGCTAATTTTTGAATAGAATGGTGTTCATCAAAAATAATAACCTCGTCTCCTATAAGTGCTGAAATTTCCGTAATATCAACCATGGTTGCATCCATACAAATATTGCCGATAATTGGGACTTCTTTTCCATGAATAAAAACCGTTCCTACGCCATTACTCAACTGCCGTCTCAATCCATCAGCATATCCAAGAGGCAAAACAGCAATACGCGTTTTTCTCTCGGCAACACCTTTTCGGCTATACCCGACTGTTGTACCTGTATCAATTTCTTGTATATGTGTTATGTGCGTTTTTAATGAGCTTATTGGTCGCACATTGGAATTTTGTGATGCACTTATTCCATATAATCCAATACCAAGACGAACCATATCAAATTGATACGAAGAAAAACGTTCAATTCCGGCCGAATTTAAAATATGGGTATCAATATGATAATCAAATGCCGATATAAACCGACGTGAAATATGTGTAAAATCTTCAATTTGTTGAAGCGTAAATGAATCGATTTTTTCATCATCAGCACCCACTAGATGAGAAAAAACGGAACGTACTTTACAATATGGTATTTTCTGTATCTCTTGAATTAACGTGGCAACATCTTTTTCGTGAAACCCATATCGTACCATACCGGTGTCGAATTTCACATGAATCCCTAAGTCTTTGTGCGAAAATAAATATGAGATACGAAGCACTTCATTCAAAACAGAATAATTATATACCTCTATTTCCAAATCATACTCAAAAGCTTGTTTAATTGCTGAAATTTCCGGGTTCATAACAATTATTGGCAGGGTAATGCCTGATTTCCGCAACTGTATTCCCTCATCAACAAATGCAACTGCTAAATAATCAACTCGTTGATGCTGAAGAATATTTGCAATTTCAAATGAGCCACTCCCATATGAAAAAGCCTTAACCATTACAACTATTTTCGTTTTTGAAAAAAGATGCGAACGAAAATAATTTAAATTATCTATCATTGCACGTAGATTAATTTCTAATACCGTTCGATGTGTTTGCAATTCTAAAAACTGTGAAATTCGCTCGAAAGCAAAATTCCGTGCACCTTTTAATAATATAATCTCATCGGAAAATTCAATAGAATTAATTGCTCCCAAAAACTGTTCGGTGGACTCAAAAAACAAGTTTGTTTGTGCAGATTGTCGCGAATGTTTCGTAATAGTCGGACCAATTCCTATAAATCTTGTTATTTCATGTGCTTCTATCAAATCAAAAATATCTGTATATAAGATATTTTCGGCTACTCCTGTTTGTTGTACATCGGAGAGTATTACCGTTGTTCGTACATGCTGATGTTGTTGAGACAAAAATTCCAGTGCAATTTTAATGCTTTGAAAATCTGAATTATACGAATCATTTATGAGCGTGCAGTTCTTTATTCCTTGTTTTTGTTCCAACCTCATTTCTACTTGAGGAAGCGACTTCAAAACAGATGAGGAAATTTCTTCAACACCCAACAGTCGTGCAGCAATACACACATGTACAATGTTTTCTAAAGATGCTCTATCAACAAAAGGAACAGTACAATTCATACGAAAGGTATTGTGTTCAATATAAATATCGGTACCTTGATTTTTGTTGCGAGAATAAGAAACAGCCACCGTACCTTTATTCTGAACACTCCATGAATAGACATAAGCAGAAAGATTCTGGTTTGCAACAGCCTCTTCGATATCCTGATAATCTGCACAATATATTAAATCGGTTACAGACTCAAATAATCGCAATTTTTCACATATTTTTTCTGTATATGTAGAAAAATTCTCTTGATGAGCATCTCCAATATTGGTAAAAATTCCGACTGTTGGTTTCACAATTCGGGCTAATTTTTCCATTTCACCTTTTTGAGAAATTCCGGCTTCAATTATTGCACAATTGTAATTGTCAGACAAAAGAGAAAGGGACAATGGTACACCTATTTGAGAATTATAACTTTTGGGACTTCGTACAACAGAAAATTTTTCAGACAATATATGAAACAACCATTCTTTAACTATAGTTTTCCCATTGCTGCCGGTAATTCCAACAAGCGGATAGGTATAATGATTTCGGTGAATGCCACACAATTGTTGAAAAGCGTGAAGAACATTTTCTGAAATAATATAATGAGCATCATCAAAAATGGGGTATGATTGATTTTTTTGCACCCAAAACACACGACAATTTTTATTGTATACTTCCTCAATAAAATCATGACCATTATGCACCTTTCCCGGCAAAGCCAAAAAAAGAGATTGGTGAGTATGAAACACTGAACGACTATCTGTGTAAACAGACAACACAATAGTTTCGGGTTTTACAGACTGTAATTTACTCTGTGTTACGCGGGCAATATATTCGAGAGAATATTGCAACATACATTATGAAACTTTAAATCCAATTACCAAAATATCATCAACTTGCTCAGCATCGGATTGTTTCATCCAATTATCGAGAGTTTTATCCAACAGATTATGTTGACTATGCACATCAAAACCATTAATATCGACAAATAGCTGTTTTAATCGTTTAATCATAAACTTCTTGTTTTTCTCGCCGCCGAATTGATCTTGATAGCCATCAGAAAAAACATATAAGGTGTCACCTTCTTGGAGTTGCAATGACACCGAAACAAAAGGTTTTTGATTATCATAAATACCAATAGGCATTTTGTCGCCTTGAGCTTGAATTATAGAATAGGTTTTTGAATTTGAAGCCGAAACGAATGTTTGTAATTTAATACGTGAGGTCTCAAAATCATTTTCTATTTCACCTTCACGCACGACAACCAAAGGATTATTTGCTCCCGCAAAATCAACAATTTTTGTTTTTTCATCATACATGCACAAAGCAACGTCCATTCCATCTTTTTGTTCACCTTCTTTTCCGGTTTGACGTAGTGATGTAATCACATACTCGCGAAGCGTATTCAGTATTTCATAAGAAGAAACAGTGTCAGATTCTCCCACAATAATATCATTCAAAAATGCAGTTCCCAACATACTCATGAATGCCCCCGGAACACCATGACCTGTACAGTCAGAAGCCATAAATATATGCTTATCAAACTTTTTACCTATCCAATAAAAATCCCCACTTACAATATCTCGTGGTTTAAACAATACAAATAAATTATCATTAAAAATCTCTGATATAGTTTCTTTTTGTGGTAAAATTGCCTCCTGAATTCGACTGGCATAATGAATACTATCGATAATATTTTGCTGTTGTTCCTCAATAATATCTTTTTGCTCAAGTACTCTATTTCGTTGCAACTCAATCTCCTCTTTTTGCTTCGTAATTTCAATATTTCGTGAAGTTAATAATTTGTTGGCTTTTCGTTTTTGCAAAAATTGATAAAACACAAGCACCAAAAATATTGCAATAGCACCGATAGCTATTTTAAGTACCAAATTAAAGCGTTCTTGCACAAAATTTCGATCTCTCAAATCCTTTTCACGTACTTTAGCACTTGCAATCTGTTGATCTTTCAACTCCGATTCATACCGAATAGAAAGTTGGTCAATTAACCGTTGCGACTCTCTTTGCCTTAATGAATCTTCCATTTTATCGTATTTTCTTAAATATGAATATGCTGTTTGATACTCATTTTGGGCAGCATATACTTCAGAAATACGTTTATATAACATTAATTCATCTTCAGTCAAATGTAATTCAACAAATAAGTTGTAGGCTTCATTAAAAGCAGCAATTGCCATCTCATATTTACCCATACGTGTATGCAACAAAGCCATATTACGTTTTGCTCGAGCTATTTCTGATGGAATATCATTACGTTGAGCTAATTTTTGAGCACGCAACAAAAACTCACGAGATTTTTCATAATCAGGATTTTTCATATACAAATACGACAAACCAAGATTAGTAGAGGCTTGAATAATCCCCATGGGATTCTGCAATTGTTCATACGTGTCTATTGCTATATTCAAATACTGAAACATCGAATCGACATTACGACGTTCGGTAAACTCATCAAAATTATTTCCTTTTATGCCTATATAATAGGTACCAATATTTAAAGCTGAATTTGCTTCTTCTAATCTATTGCCTGTTTCTTTTTGAAGTTCATAATTTCGTGTATAATAATCTAAAGCTCTATCATGTTGTTCAAGAGTGTTGTATATATTTGCAATGCTATTATAACACATACCAACACCGGCTTTAAAATTAATATTTTGAAAAATATCACTTGCTGCAAGAAAATGTTCCAAGGCCTCTTCGTATCGAGCTACACTATACAAGAAATTTCCTCTCAACAAATACGCAATCCCCTCACCTCTTTCATAGTCAGCTTTTTGTGCAGCATCTATAGCTTCTTGAGATATTTGTAAACCTTTTAAACTCGCACCCTTTTCTTGAAGAATTGAAGATATATTGGTTAATGTTTTATTTAACTCATAATAATTTTCATTTTTTCGCCAAATATCAGCTGCCCGAGAAAACACAACAACAGCGGTATCTTTTTGCTGAAGCATTAAAAAAACTTTACCAATATTATACAAAACATGAGCTTCCAAAAATAGAAACTCAGCATTTTGCGCACTTTCTAAAGCAGAATTATAATAAAACAAGGTGGAATCTTCATTTTGCTGTGCTATAGAACGTTGAGCTGCCTGAATATCTGCTTGAACCTGAAGATAAGAATTCGGGTTTTTAAGCGAATCTGTTTGCTCTGAAATCTGACCTTGCACTATTACAGAAAGGAAAGCATAAAAAAATAAAAGTATATATTTTTTCCCGTTCATATTCAAAATTTTCACAAATATACATGGTTTCATAAAAAAAGAAGACAAAATACTCCCTAAACCATAAAAAAATTAAATGTATACAAAAAACATGAAAAAGAAAAGGAAACTCACCTATATAATTATATACAACAACTAAATAAAACAATCCCCTACATTGTATTAAAAAATTGTGTAACAGAAGATTAGATAATAAAAAAAGTGTGAAAAAAATTTGGTTTTTCATAAAACAAACCACTATATTTACAGAAATAAAAATCTAAAATCTACCACAATGAAAAATAAAGGACTTTTAACACTTTTCGGAATTATTTTTTGGTCTGTAAGTATTTGTCAGACCGTTACGATAACAGGGAATATTCAAACAAACGTCATTGGGGATCAATCCGGTATTGATGTTTCAATTAATAATACAACTACATCAACAACCGGTAATACAATAATAGAACCGCACAATACAACTACCAATAGTGAAGGCTTTTACTCTATCAGTTTTGATTTACACGAAAACTCGACCGGCATTCCTAATCCATATTGGCCGGCTAATCTAGAAATCACCTTTTCTAAGTACGGATTTGAAAATCATATAATAAACAATTACATAATTCAAGACGAAGGTAATATGTTTATGGATAACATCATACTCTTCCCTCCCGATGTGACAGTTTACGAACCGTCTATTTGTATGATTCGCGTTGACACAACAACTAATTTAAACAATGTGGTGTGGGAACGAGAAACCGAAAATAACATTAAAGAATATATTATATACAAGTTACAAGAAGAATGGTTTGCCATTGATACTCTACCATTTGATTCTCTCAGTGTGTATGAAGATTTTGAGACTGCAAACTCACCCAACACATCATACCAAATACAGGCAATTTTTAATGACGACACAAAATCTGCATATAGCACGTCGGCAGAACCACCAACTATTGAATTAAGTTTAATCAACGGATCGCCGCAAATTAAATGGGGTAATACAAAAGATATAGAAATGTTTCAATCAGGAAAAATTGAAAAAATTATCATGTTCCGTAGTAAAACAAGAGATAATTTTGTAAGATACGACTCAATATCCATTTCAGACATAAATTTATCAAACCCGACATTTTCGACACAGGACAGAAGTATCGAAGAAGATGGAATATATTTTTATAGAATCGGATATCTCATGACTTCAGCATGTTGGCCTACAGTTCTGAAAGCAAACTCCGGACCTTTTAGTTTAGCAATGTCAAATATTGCCGAAAGCGAATATGTTGAAGTAGATGAAACAGATATTGAAACGGCAGAAAATAATATTACCATTGAGGTTTTTGATCATTCATTAACTATCAGTAATAATAAAGGTGTGGATATTGATTATACAATATATTCTTTAACAGGTCAACTTGTTTCTCAAGGAACCTGTCAACAACAATGTACAGTTAATCTTTCGCCAGGTACGTACTCAATAGTTGCAGACACGTTTAATCAAACTATACTCATTCAATAAAATAAGTTTATAATAAATAATGAAATGTTTCTGAAAATTAATCTATCTTTATAAAGATTTTCAGAAACATTTTTTTTACCTATATGAACGAAAGTATTTTTTCAGATCCATCAGTAATATGGATGATTGCGGGCATAATCGGATTATTGCTTGAATTTATTTTTCCGGGATTAATTATCATTTTCTTTGGATTAGGTGCGTTGGCAACCTCTTTTTTAATGTTGTTTACCAATGTTTCTCTTACCATACAACTTGCCTTATTTTTATCAATTTCTATCATATCACTGGTGGCATTACGCAGAGTTCTTCACCGAAATTTTTTCAACCAAACTGCTATCGATAAAGATGAATTGGAAGATGAATTTATCGGGAAACAAGCAATCGCACTTACCGACTTTGAAAAAAATCACGGTCGAATTGAATTCAAAGGTGCAGCATGGGGCGCTTTATCAACAGACAAAATTAAAAAAGACGACAGGGTCACTATTATAAAAAAAGACAGCATAACACTCACAGTAACTAAATAATATTATTTATCATGGAAACAATGGACATACCAAGTATTTTTTTGATTGGATTTTTAATCCTTCTCTTTTTTATCTTTATAAATTCTATAAAAGTAGTTCCTCAACGTCAAGCATATATTATTGAACGTTTAGGAAAGTATTATACAACACTTTTAGCAGGGTTTAAAATTATCATTCCTTTTATTGATAAAGTTTCTTACAAACACACATTAAAAGAACAAGCAATAGATGTTGCCTCGCAAACCTGTATTACCAAAGACAACATTTCCGTCGAAGTAGACGGTATACTCTATCTTCAGGTTGTGGACGCAAAAAAAGCTTCTTACGGAATCGACAACTACGTTTTTGCAGCAATTCAACTTGCTCAAACAACAATGAGAAGTGTTATTGGAAAATTAGAATTAGATAAAACGTTTGAAGAACGTGATTCTATAAACTCTGTAATTGTTGAAGCTGTTGACAAAGCGAGTGACCCATGGGGTGTAAAAGTAACTCGATACGAAGTGAAAAACATTATCCCCCCCCAAAGTATTAAAGATGCTATGGAAAAACAAATGAGAGCCGAACGTGAAAAACGTGCAACAATAGCTCAGTCAGAAGGTACAAAACAAGCAAAAATTAACGTTGCCGACGGTGACAAGCAAGAACTCATAGCTCGTTCGGAAGGTGAAAAACAAAAAAGAATCAATGAAGCTGTTGGTCGTGCGTCCGAAATTGAAGCTCTTGCAACTGCCACAGCAACCGGATTAAAACAAATATCTGAAGCAATTGGTCATGAAAATGGCATTGAAGCTGTTAACCTGCGTATTGCTGAACAATATCTCCAAGAGTTTGGGAAACTGGCTCAAATTAATAACACGATGATTATCCCTCAAAACATGAACGACATAAGCAGCATGCTTGCAACGGCAATGTCGGTTATTGATAATACCAAAAAGGTGGTTGAAAAATAATACTTGACTAACTTTAAACATAAAAAAAGAGGCTATCCCTAATTCAGTAGCCTCTTTTTTATATCAACCGAGGACAAAGGACGAGCTCAGCGGAGCTAATCTGAACTCGAAAAATCACGTCGAACTCAGCTTATGATTCTTTATTGTAATAAATCTGGTCTAATCTGTTTCGTTCGTTCAATTGACTGTTCAAGTTGCCATTTCTCAATCTCTTTCGTATTTCCTGACAAAAGAATTTTGGGAACTGTCCAGCCATTATACTCTTCGGGACGAGTATACACCGGTGGTGCTAATAAATTATCTTGAAAGGAATCGCTCAAAGCAGAGCTAATATCGGACATTGCTCCCGGAATTAATCGAACAATAGCATCGGTCACAACTGCTGCGGCAAGCTCTCCTCCGGTAATTACATAATCTCCTATCGAAAATTCTCGTGTAACAATTTGTTCTCGAATACGTGAATCAATACCTTTATAATGACCACAAATAATGATTATGTTTTTGAATAATGATAATTGATTTGCATCTTTTTGAGTAAATGTAGGTGCATCAGGAGTCATATAGATAATTTCGTCGTATGTTCTCTCTGCTTGTAATTTTTGTATACACCGATGCACGGGTTCTACTTGAATAACCATTCCTGCACCTCCTCCAAACATATAATCATCTACCCGTTTGTGTTTATTGGTAGAATACTCACGAATATCGTGAACAACTATTTTTGCCACATTATTATCTTGAGCTCTTTTAATAATTGACATATTAAAAGGACTTTCTAACAAAGCGGGTAAAACAGTTAAAATATCAATTCTCATACATTCAAAAAAAAACGATTTTCTTAGTTATAAGAAAATCGTTTAGGTATCATTAATTATTTAGCAACTTCAACACTACCCATTATTCGAAGCACAACAGGAGAATTTGCCGCATTAGAATAAACCGTTATAGCTTTATTGAATCGTCCAATACGTTTTGTATCATACTTCACATCAATAACAGCAGATTCTCCTGGATTAATCGGAGTTCGCGGCCAAGTTGGAATTGTACATCCACATGAAGCTTTTACATTACTCAAAATAATGGGATTGTCACCATTGTTGGTTAATGTAAACTGACACGCACCGTCACTCCCTTGAGAAATGGTACCATAATCATAAACTATGTGGTCAAAAACGAGAGAATCTGTATTTGTTTGTGCGTGTGATAATACAGAAAAACCACACATGATTAGAAATAAATATATTACTTTTTTCATAATAAAATAATTTAAATGAATAAATATGTTACAATTCGAATAACACCTGCAAACTTACATTTTTTTTACACTACGTTACATAAAATATGCCAAAAAAAGACAAACTATGAGTGCCGGCAACATATTAATTACCGGAATTTTCACAATTTTCAACATAGAAAACCCTAAGCCAATCAAAAGAATTCCTCCAACAGCAGACAGTTCAACAATAACCGCTTCGCCAAAAAATTGAGTAATATGAGTTGCCAAAAGAGAAATACCTCCTTGAAACACAAGTAAAGGTATTATTGAAAAAAGCACACCTACGCCCATACTTGCAGCAAAAGCAATTGACGCAAAACCGTCAAGTACAGATTTTGCCATCAACAAGTTCGGTTCTTTTCCCAAGCCATCCTCTATTGCACCAAGAATAGCCATAGAGCCCATACAAAAAATCAAAAAAGATGAGACTACGCCATTCATAAACCGTTGTGACTTTTCTGTATCGGAAGTGTCTGTATTTTTAGTATACAATATTCTTCGTAACATCCTCATACCGGCAGAACCACCTTTTCCGTATAAATTAGTTCCTAATTTTTGTAAAAATCTGTCAATATCCAAAATCTGACCAATAATAGAACCGAGTACCAAACTCAGAATCATGCATAAAATATTATCTGTTTCAAGAGCCATTTTAACGCCAAGAAAAACAGTAAATAAGCCTATTGCCTGAAATACAATTTTTGTTATTTTCTCCGGCAGTTTTGCATGCATCAACAAGCCTATACTTCCCCCAAGCAAAACAGCACCGGCATTAATAAGTGTGCCTGTCATACCTTTATTTTGTTACTAATTGAGCTTCCAAATCATACATATCTGCACGGGTGATTGTAACCGAATACATTGCACCAACTTGTAATGAATTATCGGGAATATACACTTCGTTATCAACCTCATACGAATCATACTGTGTGCGACCAACAACTCCCGCCTCTTCCCGTCTATCAATTATAACCGTCAGTTCTTTACCAACTAATTCGAGATTTTTTTCATACGAAATCTGTTGTTGTAATTCCATAATAAAATCTGCACGTTCTTGCTTCACATGTTCGGGAATATCATCCGAAAAATGTTTTTCAGCATAGGTTCCATCTTCGTGAGAATACGTAAACACACCGAGTCTGTCGAAACGCATATCTTTTACAAACTGTACTAATTCATTAAAATCCTCCTCCGTTTCACCCGGATGACCAACCAACAAGGTCGTACGCAAAACAATATCCGGAACTTGCTGACGAATTTTCTGTACCAAAGCAAAAGTTTTTTCACGGGTAAATCCGCGTCGCATAGAACGAAGCACCGAATCAGAAATATGTTGCAAGGGCATATCGAGATAATGACATATTTTTGAAGACATTTTCATTCTCTCGAGAATTTCTACAGGAAAATTATTCGGGTATAAATAATGTAATCGAATCCACTCAATACCATCTATCTGTTCTAAGTCTTCCAACAATCTATCGAGTGCAGATTCGCCATATAAGTCATATCCATAATATGAAACATCCTGCGAAATTACACACAACTCACGAACACCTTGTTTGGCAAGGAATCGAGCTTCGGCAACAATATCTTCAATCGGTACTGAAATATGTTTTCCGCGTATTGCCGGTATTGCACAAAAGGAGCAGGTTCGGTCGCAGCCTTCCGCAATTTTCAAATATGCAACATGCGAGGGTGTTGATATGAGTCTCTCATGCAGTATTTTTTTTTCCTCTGTTACATTGAGCACCTGCAACACATCCATTATATTTCGTGCTCCCAAAAAGGCATCTACTTCCGCTATTTCCTCCTGAAGTTCATCAGCATATCGTTCTGACAAACAGCCAATAACATAAACATACTTAACCAAGCCTGCTTTTTTTGCCTCTATAGCATGTAAAATTACAGAAATTGACTCCTCTTTCGCATCATGAATAAAGCCACAAGTATTTATTATTACAATTTCATTAAAGTCGTCGGTATCAAACATAATCGAGTACCCTGCAGCATCAAGTTGTCGTGCAATATGTTCTGAATCAACAAGATTTTTTGAACATCCGAGAGTGATAAGTGATATGTGTTTCACAATTTTTATTTTTTCAACAAAGATACATAAGTGATGTTATTTAGACTAAAAATTATGAGAACATTTCGTTTAAAAACCTTTTTCTTTACTAAAAAAAAAGCTACTTTTAACATTATTGATAAAACTCACGATTATGAATCACACACAGACATTTTTAATAGGAATCTTTCTATTGTTTTCTCAGCTTATTTTTGCAAATAAACTCTCAGATTCAGAAGTTACGGCTCAAAACTTAGCTCTATCAGCACAACACGATTCTCTAAACAATGGTCAATCTGATTCCACATTCACAAATGATTCATTAAGCAGCTCAGAGAATACATCTCTCGAAAAAGGGAGTGAATCAACAGGAATCCCGTGGAAAAAAATCATATACATTGTCATCATCACATATTCACTTCTCTTTCTTTATATGATATACCAATTATTGTTCAAACGAAAATGGTTTGTACCATTATCTAAAACAGAAACAGACAACGATGAAGACACTACAACTCCTGCAAAAAAACATGTATGGGATAAACTTTACACTATTTGGGGCGAATGGCACTACTCTCATATCGACGAAAACGATGAAGAAATACGTATTCCGCCACATCATTCAGCAATAAAAAAAGCACTTAAAACATTTGAAACTATTTCAGAATCAGAAACAAAAGACTCACAAATCATTGCATTTATAAATAAAATGGGAAATATTATTAATTCCCATGTCACACGAAGATTTAACGGCTCATGGCTCATTCTTGTCACATCACTTATTTTGCCAATTGGGTATATTCTCATAAACTATTATCAAGAACAAGAAGTTCGCACATTATCTTATTTATTATTAAGCCCGGCATTTCTGTATTTCATTTCATGCTTTACACCAAAATTTGTGCTTGATTCACGAAAAAAAGGAGAAGGCTTGAGCGGAATACAAAATAAAATCCACCGCATATTTTACACAAATTTATTTTCCACTAACGAGGAAAATAGTAATCAATCAAAACATAAAATAAACGCTGTTTTCTCTGTTTTACTCATTATAATAGTAATTGCAGTAACTCTTGTACTCTCACTAGTAATTGCACTTATTGGTACCTTAATTAATTTTTTCAGAAATTATTTATTAATCTGAGTTCCATATAATTTTTGAGTTCAAAACGCAAACAAAATTCCGAACTTTGAAAATTGCGTCGAAATCAGGTTTTCAAATAAATATACACATAAAGTTTTTTTCAACAATTCCCCGAATACTTTTAACAAGATTAGGGCAGTCTGTAAAAACTGCGTAAGTTTGCAAAAAAAATATTATGGAATTAGACGGAAAAATTATTGAAATACTTCCCGTTCAATCCGGAGAAGGACGAAACGGGACATGGAAAAAACAAGATTTTATTGTTGAAACATCGGGGCAATATCCAAAAAAAGTATGCGTCAGTCTGTGGGGTGATAAAATTGATAATTCTATTCTCCAACCGGGTGCCGAAATAAAAGCATCTATAAATATAGAAAGTCGAGAATTTAATGGCCGTTGGTATACCGATGTGAAAGCATGGAAACTTGAAACACTATCAAATCAAAACAGTGCGGCTCCTTCGCCGGGCGACTTCCCGCCTCCTCCACCCGAAGAAGATGCATCGTTTAATGCTCCGTCACCGTCGGATGACTTGCCATTTTAAGATATAGTTTTTTACTTTGCACGAACAGTAATAACATCTTTCAAGGAGGTTGTATATGCCGGTGAAAGATGTTCTTGCTTCATTTTCCATACTCGTCCTTGACTTTGCGTTGCCAATCGCACCAAAGATTTACCCATAGATTTGTTGATTGAATCCATACTTTTCATGAGAGCATCATGTTTCGGATTTTGCATTTCAAACAAAGAAAGTTGACGAGAGGAATCGGTCACGAGATCAAGTAAAACAATACCTGCTTTTTTATACGCATAGCCCTTTTTGAATATTTTTGTAGCAACAATTCGAGCATAATGAACAATGTCAATCGAAGAATTAGTTGCAAACGGCATGCGAACAATCAATGATTGTGAATATTGTGGTTTCTCACTTTTATGATAATTAGTATACATAAAAACCAAAATAGCATTACAACACAAAGACTGCTTACGCAATTTTTCGGCAGCAGACACCGCAAACGTACTTACTCGCTCAATAATATCATCTAAAAGCTCATAATCTTTTTCGAAGGTGCGTGTTACCGCAATTCGTTGTTGTTGCGAATCCTCTGATTCTAATTGAAAACACGCTTCTCCCAAAAGTTCTTTTTTCACTCTCAATCCGGCAACCGACATCTGTTTTTTTACCCAACTATCAGGAAATTTTACAAAGTCAGCAGCCTTAACAATACCATTGCTCTGTAACATACGAGAAAATCGTCGCCCTATCCCCCATACATCACTTATTGGAAGCCATGCAAGAGCCTTTGTTCTTTTTTCATCAGAATCAATAGAATAAACCCCACCGGTGTGCGAATAAAATTTCTTTGCTATATTGTTAGCTGTTTTTGCTAATGTTTTGGTGGGAGCAATACCCACCGAAACCGGTATTCCGGTTGCTCGCAACACGTGACTACGAATACCCTTTCCATATTCTTCCAAATCAATATAATCATGCCCTTTTAATAATAAAAAAGCCTCATCAATACTATAAATTTCACTTTCAGGAGCATATGACATTGCTATATTCATAACCCGATTACTCATATCGCCATACAAGGCAAAATTGGCAGAAAACACCTGCACGTTATTTTTCGCAAAAACATCTGCATATTTAAATGCCGGAGCTCCCATTGGAATGCCCAAGGCTTTTGCCTCGTTGCTTCGTGCAATAACACAGCCATCATTATTAGACAAGACTACAATAGCCAACTCACGCAAATCGGGACGAAAAACACGTTCGCAGGAAGCATAAAAATTATTGCAATCAATTAACAAAAACATTTAAAACGATTTAATAACGTGAACAACAATTCCCCACACAATAAAATCATTATCGGCAGTTACTTTTATTGGTTTAAATTGGGCATTAGCAGGCAACAAAAAACACTCATCACCTCGCAATTCAATTTGCTTAACCGTAAATTCGCCATCGAGAAAACATACTGCAATTTTACCGTCAGTTGGCTCCAAACTTTTATCGATTATTAATAAATCGCCATCACTAATTCCAACATCTTTCATAGAATCGCCCATAACTCTACCAAAAAATGTAGCCGACGGGTTTTTAATAAATTCTTTATTCAAATCAATAGAAGCTCTCAAGAAGTCTTCAGCCGGAGATGGAAACCCTGCCTGAATTCTATCTTCATATAAAGGAATATCGTGGTGAGATTCCGAAGATGCTGCATATATTTTAATCTGTTCCTGTTTCATAATTGACCTTTATTTGTCACATTCCTGTTTCGTTTTCTTTCTCCCATTTTATAATATAAAATAACGCCGGCAAAAAACAAGGTAACTACATTTGCCAATATCATAGGTAAATTTGTAATCAACAATCCATACACCAACCATAAAAACACACCCGAAACAAAAATAATATACATTGCTAATGATATACTATGTGTATCTTTTGTTTTTATAACTTGCAAAGCCTGAGGCACAAACGACATTGTCGTAAGTGTCGCTGCAATATAACCTGCTATTTCTATATAAACCATACTTTTTTGTACAAAAATAAGATATCTATTTCAAAAAACGTGAATTTATAAATTGAATTAAATATTATAAGAAAAAAGCACACTTGAACACCTATTTTTTTTATTTTTACGCTTCCTTAAAAATTCTTAAATGAATATTTCTTTCGTATCATTGCTCAAAACCTACATATGGATACCTACACAAAAAATGTGGGCATATATTCGAATACGCAAACATCCCTGGTATGGGAAAATCATTCGTATACTTATCTATCTAATTCTCATCCCCTTAATATATATCGGTTCTATTCGCTCAAATTTATTTGGTGCATTCGGATACATCCCTTCAACATATGAACTACAAAATCCACAACAAGAAATTGCATCAGAAATATACTCATCTGACGGATACTTACTCGGAAAGTTTTTTTTTAAAAACAGAAGCATTGCCGAATACGACGAAATACCGAAAATTCTAATACAAACATTAATCGCAACCGAAGATGCTCGTTTTTATATGCACAATGGCGTTGATTTCAAGTCGATGCCTTTATTACTTATAGAAGCTCTCAAAGGAAATCCGCGAGGCGGAAGTACCATAACCCAACAATTAATAAAAAACCAATATAACACGCGCTCACAAAACCATGGTATATTCGGCAAAATACCCTACGTAAGTATATTTATCATAAAAACAAAAGAATGGATAAGTGCAATTGAATTAGAATCGTATTACAGTAAAGAAGAAATTTTAGTTAGATACCTCAACACCGTAGATTTTGGAAGTAATGCATACGGTATAAAAACAGCCGCTCAAACATTTTTCAATAAAAAGCCGCAAAATCTCACCAAACCAGAATGTGCACTTTTAATTGGTGTTTTAAATGCCCCTTCTGCCTATAGTCCGATTATGAATCCGAAACAGGCACGTATGCGCCGCGATGTAATTTTAAAAATCATGCTCCGCGACCATATTATCTCCCAAGAGGAATACGAACAATTTATACAGGAACCAATACAATTAAATTATCACGTTGAAAACCCATATGATGGTATTGCAAATCATTTTAGACAAGCAGCTCTCAAAGAAATCACGCCGTGGCTTCAAGAACATAATTACAATATTTATACAGACGGACTAAAAATATATACAACGCTTAATTATACTATGCAAAATTATGCGGAAACAACTGTAAAAAACCACATTAAAAAATTACAAAAAACATTTAATGAACATTGGCAAGAAGAATTGCCATGGCAAACTAAACCAGATTTTATAAACAACATTATACAACGAACATCATTCTATAAAGATTTACAACAGAAATACAACAATCAGGACTCTATTGATTATTATATTCACAAAAAAGAACCTCGCACCCTTTTTTCATGGGAAGGTGACATTGATACAGTGTGTAGTTTGTACGAAGCTACTTCATATTTAAAAAAACTACTGCATGCAGCATTTTTTGTGATAGACCCACATAGCGGAGCTATTTTAGCCTATGTTGGCGGTATAGACTACAATCATTTTAAATACGATTATTGCATGTCGAAACGACAACCCGGGTCTACCTTTAAAGCTTTTGTGTACGGAGCAGCTATAGAAAACGGTTGGGCTCCCTGCGACAGTCTACGGGACTCCCTCTACACGCTTCATTATGTTGAAAACGGCATTAAAAAAAGATGGCAACCACACAATGCAAGTTGGGAATATTTGGACAAAAAAATAACTCTCAAACATGGTTTTGCTCGTTCACTTAACACAATTTCTGTTCGTTTGACAGACTCAATTGGTATTACAAAAATTATAGATTTTGCTCATAAATTGGGAATCAAATCCTCGTTAGACACCTTGCCTTCATTATGCTTAGGCACAAGTGAAGTCAATTTACAAGAACTAACTGCCTCCTATACTCCTTTTGTAAATGGTGGGTATAAAGTGTCTCCTCACTACGTAACACGTATTGAAGATAATACTGGACATATACGTGCTAGATTTACCCACGTAAAACAACAAGTTTTGGACGAAGAAACAGTATTCCTGATGCAACAACTTTTTTCAGGAACCCTCACAGAACCACATGCTACAACACAGGCTTTATTTCAGTACGATATTTTTGCTCAAAACACCATTGACTATGCTGGAAAAACAGGAACATCGGCAAACTACTCTGACGGATGGTTTATTGGTATCTCACCAAACATAATTGCCGGAACTTGGGTTGGAGCAGAAGAACGATCGGTTCATTTTCGCACATCACAATTAGGTGAAGGCGGAAAGACAGCTTTACCTATTTATGGGAAATTTATGGAAAAGGTTATGCAAGACACAAATTTCAGATATCTTCGAAAAAAATTTCCTCAAACATCAGCACACATAAGTCGAGAATACGACTGTAAAACAGAATATTACAGCTTAGACTCAACAAAAACCGACACACTTCCTGTTTCCGATATAATTATTCCTTCACTCGAGGAAATCTCAGATAGAAGAGATTAACCAAACATCACACTACATCAAAACCTTCCGGATACACAATATCGACCAATGACAAACCTCGAGCATCAACAGATTTTCCGGCTTTTTGACGACTTTGTGATTCTATAATTTCAGCAACAGTTTCAACATCAATTTTATGAAGCCCCACATCAATCAGTGTACCCGCTATAGCTCGCACCATATTTCGTAAAAACCGATTTGCTGAAATGGTAAAAACATATGTAGAATCTATTTTTTTCCACTCAGCAGAATATATCGAACAATTGTTATTATTTACATCGGTATGTAATTTACTAAAACTGGTAAAATCCTGATACTTATATAAAAGAGCTGCAGCTTCATTCATTTTTTGTATATCCAAATCTGCATACAATACCATTGCAGTATCAATTAAAAATGGATTTTTTATGCGACAAATAGTATATTGATACGTTCGAGACACAGCCGAAAATCGAGCATGCATTGATGAACAAACCGGAAAAACTCTATATATTCCAATATCTGATGGCAACATGGTATTAAGAGAATGTTTAAGGCGATTCAAATCAAAAGAAACATCAGTATCAAAATGTGCATAAAAGCATTCAGCATGAACCCCGGCGTCAGTTCTCCCCGCACCAATAAGATTAATTTTCTCGCATAAAATTTGAGACAATGTGTCTTCGACAATGCCTTGCACCGAAATATCATTAGGTTGTTTTTGCCAACCATGAAAAGCGGTTCCTTTATAAGCTAAATGTATAAAATATCTCATATCAAAATTTACTTCAAAAATACAGCTTTCATCAAATAATAGAGAATTCTTCATAAAAAAAAACAAAACTTCCTTGCCGTTATACTTTCTTGTACTATTTTCGTTACTTAGAATATATGGAAACAAAATTTGCGATTATACTACAAAGACATCGTTTACTCGGATGGATTCTTTCTCCTTTTGAATTAACACGCAAAACGGATAAAGATTTTTATGAACTGGCTGAATATATTCTGCCAGAAATGATTACAAAAGACACCCCCGAGACAAAAAAAAAATTAATAAAACTTATAGCCGAGTACGACGAAAAAAAACTATTTCACAAATTTTCGAAACGTAAAAAAGATACCCAAAAAAACTTTTTAGAAAAAATAGACCAAAATTATTTTAAAGAAGAAATCCGTCCATATATTGAAAAAAATATGGCGGAATGTGTTTTTCTTATCAAAGAACATTCAATTCCATTTTATTTAGAAGAAAATGAAACAAATCTTCATCCCGAAGATGAACTTTTTTTTCAAAAACAAGAACCTAAGGTATTATTCAGTTTTGCGAAAACACAGTCTGAATTGGAATATTCATTATCGATTATTGAATATGAAAAACCGCTTAATTTATTAGACAAAAAACCAATACTCATTTCAAACATTCCGGGTATTTTGGCAATTAATCATACTATATATATGTTTAGTAGTATTGACTGTAAAAAACTACTGCCCTTTTTCGTCAAAAAACAAATTACTATCCCCGAAAAGTTTGTGCAACAATATTATGACACCTTTGTTTTAAATAGCATAAAAAACTATACAGTTCACACACAGGGATTTGAAATTAATGACGTATTTCCTCAACCAAAATTAGAAGGAAAAATTGTTCGTGACATTCAGAATCATGCGTGTATAAAAATTTCATTTAATTATGAGGAATGGAAAATTAGTGATTTAGAACAAGAGAAAGAATATTACGTCAGATATGTAAATATTGAAAACACCCCTCAATATACACGTATTTACAGAGATTTGAACTTTGAAAAAACCTGTCACGATTTACTCTGTTCTCACAACCTCACATACAATAAGGGTTTTTGGCGACTCAAAGAATACAATTCAGACGGGTACTATGAAACCCTTCAATGGATTCAAAACAATAAAACAATTCTTGATTCAATAGATTTAAACATTTTTGATGAATCAATGGAAATGCAAGTGCAAAATTATAAAGCTGAAATATCTATTTCGATAGCATCTGAGTCTATTGATTGGTTTGATGTTCATGCAATTGTAAATTTTGGCCCATATAAAGTTCCATTTAAAAAATTAAGAAAAAATATTCTTAATCAAGATCCTCGCGTTTTATTACCCGACAATAAAATTGGTATTATTCCTTATGAATGGTTTACGCGATATCGCGACTTATTTTTATATAGCGTAAAAAACGAAAAAGAAGATGTGTTTTCGCTTCGTTCTATTCATTACAAAACCATACAACATTTACCGGTAAAGTTCAAAGATGAAATTAAAACTCGCTTTTTGCATATAGACACAAACGGAGCAAAAAAAAACAATGTGCCTATTGAAATAAAAGCGACTCTCAGACCTTACCAAATTGAAGGTTACCGATGGCTTTATTTCTTATACGCAAATAACTTTGGCGGTTGTTTGGCTGATGATATGGGATTAGGAAAAACACTACAAGCAATTACGTTATTATATAAAGTTATTTCACTCCAAAAAGCACAAGATGATAACCGTGCTAGCCTTATTGTGTGTCCTGCTTCGATTATTTACAACTGGCATAATGAATTTGAAAAATTTGCACCTGATTTAAAAGTGTTCAAATACATTGGTAACGAACGTGATAAAAATTTCGATTACTTTTCAAATTATGACATTATTATTACTACCTACGGTTTATTACGAAATGATATTGAGAATTTTATAAAATACTCTTTTTTATATGTTGTTCTCGACGAAAGTCAAATTATTAAAAATCCCCGTTCAAAAATATACAACTCTGTTCTCCAATTAGATTCTTCTCACCGGCTTGTGCTAACAGGCACACCGATAGAAAACTCTTTAATTGATTTGTGGGCACAAATGAATTTTCTAAACCGAAATATGTTGGGAAGCATTCATTCATTTAAAGACCATTTTTTAAAAGTTCCCGATCACATAAGACCTCAAGTAGAACAACAATTGCAACGTACGGTTTCTCCCTTTATTTTTAGAAGAGAAAAGCAAGCAGTTGCCCAAGATTTACCGCCACTTACAGAACAAATACGAGTGTGTAAAATGACTGATTCGCAAACAAAAATATATGAGTCTGAAAAATCACAGGTGCGAAATTTAATATACGAAACTATAGAAAACAATACATTTCAAAAATCAACCATAAATGTTTTACGAGCACTTATGCGACTCAGACAAATTGCAAATCATCCAAAATTGACTGAAGATTATTCAGATGAAGATGTTGATTCAGGAAAATTTAACGAGACAATTCGGGTTCTCGAAAACCTAATTCACCATCACAAGGTGCTCATATTTTCTTCGTTTGTACAACATTTACAATTATTTGAATCATATTTTGAAAAGAATAACATTTCATATACTCAACTTACGGGAAGTACAACCAACAGAGAAAAGGTTATCAATAAATTCCAAAAAGATGATGATTGCAAGGTTTTTCTTATCTCAATAAAGGCGGGTGGCGTTGGTCTCAATTTAACCGAAGCTGACTATGTGTTCATTCTTGATCCATGGTGGAATCCGGCTATCGAAAACCAAGCTGTGAGTAGAGCTCACAGAATCGGGCAAAAAAATAAAGTGCACGTATATCGCTTTATATCCGAAAACACAATTGAAGAAAAAATTAAACGATTACAAGAACGAAAAGCAGCACTTGCTAATAATATTATTATCAGCTCCGAGAAGTCTATTCCTTTTTCTGAAGAAGAAGTCTCCTTTTTGGTTGAATAAAAAAATAGCATAAAAAAAACCGATAAAGAATCTTTATCGGTTTTTTTATGTTTATTAATAAAGTGCTTTTTATATATCAACACCTTCTTGTGTAGCAAAGTCAGATTTCGCAACTTCAATTCTCACAACACCATCTTTACTTTTTAAGAATGCTCCGGTAAGAGTTGTATTTAAATTATACGAATCTGTTCCTAATACAAAGTCGATATTTACATCAAGATTTGTATATGCAACATTGTCAACAACAATTCTACCACTTGAATTTGTCATTTGAGTTTCAAACACATCAATATAACTACCGTCTGAATATTCAATATTTACCTCAATATTAGCAGGAACATCATACCAAATTAGTTCGGTTTCATCAGTATTCCAATCTTGGTATCTGAATGTTAATTCTAACTGATTGTCTGCAGGAATTAATTCAAAAATAGTTGCTGTTTGAAATTCATCACCATAAAAATCAGTAGGAATTGATCCAAATCCACAATCCATTACAGTAGCGTAACCTTCTTTTTGAATTTTTGCACACCAACTTCCAGAAGACAAACCACTTATTTTGAAATATCCTTCAGCATTTGAGTTACTTGCTTTATCACTTACAACAACTTTTACACCCTCAATTGGATTTCCTGTTTCACCGTTATAAACGTAACCATCAACAACAGCGTTGATATCGTTACTAATGTTAATCTCATCTGAGCCACAGCTCGTCATTAAAAAAATGAGGCTAACACCCCTGTTAAAATACTGATTTTTTTCATAATCGTTTTTGTTTAAGTTAATTAATTAGTTTGATTGATTGATTTATTTTGCAATGTTACATATTTTTTTTTATTTACCCATACTTTTTATTGCAAAATATTATCACAAGTTATTTCACCACCGTTTTGTAAATCATTAAAAGCATTGAGTAATCGAGCTTTTTTAAACGATGATATATCAGCAACTTGAATATTTTTCTCATAAACTTGACACGTCTCAATAAGGTACTCTCGCATAGTCCCCGGCAATAGATAAGAAGAGGGAGTGTACCATGAATCTCCGTCAAAAAACACAATATTACTATACGAAGTATCCGTTACAAATCCATTTTTAATAATTAAAATTTCATCTGCTTGATTTTTTTGCAATAGCAATTGTTCAAATGCAGTTCGGTTCGCAAATTTATATGCATACGAGAAATCATTGACATATACACACTGTAAAGAATGAATTTTTTTATAGGTATATGGTTCAAATGAAATATCGACAATATGGGGAGAATATACCACACGGCATTTCCATAAACCGGTACGAGCTTTTACGGGAATTGATAATTCAGAAACGGAAAAATCGGGTACCGTTCCCCATAAATCTTTCATAGTTTTACACATCCTTTGTTGATGATATTCAGGCAAATGAATAACACCATCTTGAATTTTAATTGTTTCGAGAAGTAATTGGGACATATATTTTTTTTACTATTTCTTCATATTCTTCATGCACATTACTCTGAAAAGTAATGCCTCCCCCACTTTTATAAACTATATTTTCATCTTGTTTTTCAATAAAGCGAATCATTACGGCTGTTTCCAAATTTTCCCCATCAAAATACCCCATAATTCCGGTGTAATATCCGCGAGTATGTGTTTCTACAGAATTTATTATTTCGAGTGTTTTTTGCTTGGGGGCTCCGCAAATAGAACCTGCAGGTAGCATTGAGAATAAAATTGTTCCTATCTGAGATTTCAAATCTTTTCGAATATCACCTTGTATGCACGAGCTCATTTGTAATATTGAATGAGAAGGTGAGTGTATTTTGTCAATATATCGATACTTGGTAAGCTTAACATTCTCAGCAACTAAACTCATATCATTTCGCAATAAATCTACCGTTGTTGCATGTTCCGCTTGCTCTTTATTATTACCCAACAATACATTTTCGGCATTTTCTAAAGAAGCATCAATGGTACCTTTCATTGGATACGTAAAAATTTTATTATTATGTATAGAAACAAAGGGCTCCGGAGAAAACACCACAAACTGATTTTTATAACACAATTTATATGGTGCTGATGCAATATGGAATATTTCAGACAAATCATCTGCCAAAAGTTCGATACGACTTGATACCGTTAAATTTAACAAAAAAGTATCACCTCTTGAAATATACTTCTGTGCCCGAGTAAAAGCATGTTCATATTCATCAAATGGAATTGGATTAATATGATTAATCGGATTTGCTACGCATTGTTGAATGTGAGTATGAGTATTACATGCAAAATGAGGAAAAGATATACGAATATCATTGGGAATATCAGAAATTTTCCAGACCTGAGGATTTTGCAATTCATAATCAATGATAAAAAAACAAGCTTGTTTTTTTTCACTCAATGTATTCAGATATGAAATAGCTTCAGATATTTTCATTTTTATTTGACTTCGCACAAACATACAGAAGAATATTCAAAAAAATAAGCTTGCAGATAATAATTTATTAAAATTATTACCCTACAAGCTTACAAAACCTAAACAACAAATAACCACAGAAAGTTAGGTTTTAACATAAACCTCAAAAAACTAAAAAACTAAATAACAGCTTCCTTATAAAGTTTGTTAACCTCTTCCCAATTAATGACATTAAAAAATGCACTAATATAATCGGGGCGTTTATTTTGATATTTTAAATAATATGCATGTTCCCACACATCAATAGTTAAAATTGGAACACCTTGTTTTTCTACGACATTCATAAGAGGATTATCCTGATTGGCTGTAGAACTTACAAAAAGATTTCCATTCGAATCTACACTTAACCATGCCCAACCAGAACCAAAACGCGTGGCAGCAACATTACTAAACTCTTTTTTGAATTCACTAAGTGAGCCGAATGTTGTATTTATAGCATCAACAACTTCAAGAGACTCATTAGGATTGCTATTTGCACTTGGTGTCAAAATACTCCAATAAAGATTATGATTGAAATATCCACCACCATTGTTTCTTACCGCTATTGAATATTTAGATATATTTGCGAAAATTTCTGAAATATTTTGAGGAATATTATCTACATCCGAAAGTGCAGTATTAAATTTTTCTGTATATGCAGCATGATGTTTTTCATAATGTATTTGCATTGTTTGGGCATCGATATACGGTTCCAATGCACTATAATCATATGATAATTTGTTTTGTTTAAATACTTGTTTATTTGTTTCCATAACTTTTTGATTTTGAAAATTTACGACTTCATTTGAAAACGTTAATGATAAAAACGAGAATAATATAAAAGTTGCTCCGTGTATCATAATACTTTTTTTAATTTATGTATTAATTCAGTCGTGAGTAATACAACATCCTTACATAATCTTGGTACGAGAACAGATTACTTGAAAATTAATTGCAATTCGAAAAATCCCAATACTACAGCAAAGTTTATGAAAACCCTGTAATTTACATCTAAAAAAAAGTATTCCGATTCGCAGTACTTATTGAATATCAAGAAACTTCTAGAAGTTTTTTTTATGAAAGACAATAAAATTCATAGCTTTCTTGCAATCACACCATAAATAAAATTTAAATTTGACACGCTATCTTACAATTAATGTATATTTTTACACTATAATTTTACATTATGGAAGCTCCTATTCTACAAGATATCGTCGTCATATTTGCAATTGCATCTGTCGTTAATATTTTATTTTCTCGCATCAAAATTCCAACCATTATTGGGTATTTATTTACGGGCATCATTGCGGGACCTCATGTTTTTGGGATAATTACAGCACAACATGATATTGAAATATTAGCTGAAATTGGGGTGATTTTCTTACTATTCACCATTGGTTTAGAATTTTCACTCAAGCATTTATTAAAAATCAGAAAAGTTGTGTTTTGGGGTGGTTTAATTCAAATGACCTTAACTACAATTATATTCTTTTTCATATCATTTTTTTACGATTTAACATGGAAATCCGGTTTGTTTATCGGCTTTCTTGCAACACTGAGCAGTTCTGCACTTGTACTGAAAATTTTACAAGAACGTTCAGAACTCACTTCAAATTCAGGAAGAACAATATTAGGTATTCTTATTTTTCAAGATATTATGCTTGTGCCTCTGCTTCTATATACCAACATTTTAAGCTCTTCTAATGTAAACATTCTAAACGAAATAGTACTACTTCTTATAAAAGCATCATTTATTATCGGTCTCGTGTACTTTGGCAACCGATGGCTTTTACCCAAGATCATGAACCTTATAACCCATACAAAAAGCCAAGAGATGTTTATGATGGCAATATTACTAACATGCTTTGGTATTGCTTTACTAACAAATTATTTGGGAATGTCTCTCGCATTTGGAGCCTTTTTAGCAGGATTAATGATTTCCGAGTCAGAATATAGTCATAATGTGTTTGGCAACCTGTTGCCCATTAAAGATATCTTCACTAGTTTCTTTTTTGTATCAATAGGAATGTTACTTAACTTAGAGTTTGTAGCTGAAAACTCCCAAGTAGTACTTTTCAGTATTTTATTAGTTTTAGGAATAAAAACGATTATTGCGGGAGGTACCGGTTTTGTACTCGGTCATACATTTAAGGGTACCGTAATGATTGGGCTTGCTCTAAGTCAAGTAGGTGAATTCTCTTTTATTCTTGCCAAGATAGGCTTAAAAAACGATATTATTTCAGATTATGTGTATCAATTATTTCTTGCTGTAGCTGTTATCACAATGGCCCTTACACCATTTCTACTAAACATCTCGCCATTGCTCACAAAAACACTAATGAGGCTTCCTTTACCAAATGTGCTACTCAAAGGATTGTTTCCTCTTCCGGAAATCGAAATACCCCAATTACTCAATCATTTGGTAATTATTGGAAAAGACAGGAGTGCGCTGCATGTTTCTAATATGGCAAAAAAATATTCTGTCGAACACTCTTCTATCGTGTTTGATCCGGAAATTACACGAGAAAAACTTGCTGACGGTGACAATGTAGTATATGGTGATGCCATAAACGAACCTATTTTATTGAAAGCTCACGTTGAAACTGCAGATGTTGTGTTTATTTCCGTTGGAGATATAATTCCAACAATGGTTATTATTGAAAAAATTCGAATGCTCAACAAAAAATCTCACATCATTGTTCGTGCAAAAAATCTGGAATCTGTTGAACAATTATACAAATTAGGAGCAGACGAAGTATACCCCGAAAAATTTGAAATTGGTATAGGTATATGGAATAGAATTTTACTCAAAAAACAATTTTCACAAAAGAAAATCAATACAATTATAAACCAAATTAGACTTAATTGTTTAGGCGAGTTTTTGAAAAAAGATACAATTAATAAACCTTCTCCAATTCAAGATATTTCTCATATTACAATTACGGCATTAGAAATTGAAGAAGGCTCGTGCATGAACAATACCGCTATCATAAATAGTAACTTAAGAAAAGAGACAGGTGCAACAATTTTAGCAGTAAAAAGAGCTTCCGAAATGATAGAACATCCCACCCCTGATTTTGTTTTACAAAAAGACGATATCGCCTACTTAATGGGTAATCAAGAACAAATCACGCTTGCAACAAATTATTTTTTATCAAAAGAAAATCAAGATCTTGATACTGACACAAAAGCTTCGCTAACATAACCATCTCCTTTTAACCTGAGTTCAATATAATTTTTTGATTCAGAACGCTTATAAATAGTGAGGTTCAATCAAAAATAATGAAATAATAACGGGTTATTTTAAATTATTTTTGAGCTGAAGATGGCTGTTTATAAGCGGAAAAAGTATGC
>JAQICB010000140.1 GCA_027858745.1 Bacteroidales bacterium | reverse complement strand
TATTTCACAATAGCTCGCTATTATTCAATAATTTGCCTTGATAAACAGCTTTTTATATCAACCGAGGACAAAGGACGAGCTCAGCGGAGCTAATCTGAACTCGAAAAATTACGTCGAACTCAGGTCTATAGGTAGCAGATTTTTTCAAATAAAAAACGTATAATAAATTATGCAAATTTTATGCAAATAAAAAGGACTTACGATTTTTGCTTTCGCAAGTCCTTGATTTTGAGTGGGCCCAGCAGGGCTTGAACCTGCGACCCCCTGATTATGAGTCAGGTGCTCTAACCAGCTGAGCTATGGGCCCCAATGATATAGATACTATCATTTTGGACTTGCAAAAATATATAAAATCTTGTATTATGCAATTATTCTTGCTATGAAAAGATAAAAAAAAACGAATTATTGTTGAATAAGTTGAACAATACCTTCAGGCTTACATTCTCCGTTCGATTTCATGACTCCGTTCCATTTCACCCCATCCTCGAATACTGCGGAGATTTGCCAAAAATATTTACCGGAAGGAAGCGGGTTGCCATACAGTTCTCCGTTCCATGATTCTGCAGGTTTTCCGTTTTCGAGTTTTGATGATTCCCATATTTTTTCATTTTGTGCATTGTATATTTCAATTGTATACTCACGTAATGGCGTATTGGTATATGGTAAAAGTCCTCTTTCTGAAAATGAATTGCCTGAATTTGTTATTGCTTGAGGAATTGAAATAAGATATTTATTAAAAGGAACTTCTTTTTGAATAACATTAACACATTTGTTTCTATCTTTTACTTCGAGTGTGACAATTGAACTATTGCTTGTGCTACTGAAATGTTCAATATTTTTTTTCGAGTATGAAACCCCTTCAATAGTCCATTCATACGACAATCCTCTTTCTGAAGGGCCTGTGTATGAAAATTTGAATATTTCATTACCCATTGGAGCATATGCAAAATCTACCTCGGGTTTGGGGTTAACTTGTACCACAAAACCTCCTTGTGATTTACATCCGGTTTTATCATCAATGCGTGTTACATTGATAGTATCATTACCGGCTTCAATCCAATCTATATTAACATATTTATTACCGGTCATTTCAATACGGTTAAAAGAACTTTCCCAAATGTATCGTATATTTTTATTTACCGGCTCATCTATTTGGTACAGCATCTTTTCTTCTCCAACACACACCGTACTATTACCTTTAACGATTGGCTCTACTAATTTTGCAACGGTAATTGGATATTCAATTTCGGCTGTCGCATTTTTGTAAGAAATAAGAGCCTTAACATTATATTTTCCGGGTTTATTCCATTTTGTGATAATCGTATTGTGTGACACTGTTTCGATATTCGCATTATCAACATCCCAATTAATTGCATATTCTGTGGGCACTCCAAGTATTGAGTAATTTACAATACTGCCTTCACAAATGTGCGAACGCCCTTCAAAGTAAATATTATCTAATTCTAATGCTACGCTTTCCGCATCAGATGTTTTTTCTTCTGATTGAGTAACATGAATCGTTGGACGCAAAATTTCGTTCGACACATTCGGCTCAGTGTCAATTATTTCTGCTGTCTGAGAATCATTTGAGACCCGTTCGATGTTTTCTGTGTCTTGTGTTTCGGTCTCAATATATGAAACTTTTTCTGTTGGATGTTCAGTGACCGCTAAGGTTGGGGTATCATTTGAAATCATATAGATACCAAAGCCGCCAATTATTGCAGTTAACACAGCATAGTAAGCATTGAACGATTGAAATCTAAATTGAAAAAAAGTATGGAAAAATAGCGCATATGAAATACGTTTCCACACCGATTTTGTAGGCTGAATAGCTGCGTTTTTGAATGTTTCGGAGTATAATTGCTCAACACCGGTTTCGTTTAAAGAATGCTCAATCCCCGACCATACAGTTTCAGGAGGAGTGACTTCTGCTGAGTTAAAAGTCTCCTGAAATAAATCTTCTATATGTTTTCCTTCTTCTTTCATCCTTTTATTGTTCTTGTTTTAGCAAGTTTTGTTAGTTTCTCTTGTATTATCTTTCGTGCTCTGTGAAATTGAGATTTTGAAGTTGCTTCGTCAATATTAAGCATTTCTGCTATTTCTTTGTGTTTGTATCCTTCAATTGCATAGAGATTAAAAATCATTTTATATCCTTCAGCTAACCTTTGTATTGTTTGTAATAATTCATCTTGCGTAAATTCTGCATCCAATACGTTAAAATTCTCAATGTCTGTTTCGTTTATGTCTTCTAATTCTTTTTGAAAATAATGTTTTTGATTCTTTTTATAATGGGTAATAGCTGTATTTACTATTACTCTTCTCATCCAACCTTCTAATGAATGTTCTCTTGAAAATTGACCTATATTTGTAAAAATTTTCAAGAAACCGTCTTGTAAAATATCATCCGCCTCGGCTTTATCATATACATATCGCAAACAAATCACATAAAATTTTGATGCATATTTATCATACAAAATTTTTTGCATGTTTCGATTTTTCTTAATACAGCCATCTATTATCTCGTTTTCTGTATACATTTACCTGTTCTTTCAAATTTAAGACTTTGTTTCTTAAAATTTAGTTGCATTGGAGCATCAAAAAAAACATATTTTTTTTCCTCAATTAAAAATAAAAAAAACATATTTTTTTACATATATTTGACAATCAAAATGTTTATAAAATTTTTAACGGCATGATATCTCGATTTTTTTATTTTTTATTAATACCTATTTTATTATTTGCATCATGCAATAAAAATAATATCGATCCGCAATATACTACTTTTGAAAGAAATTTTGATGGAATCACAATTAATGACATTGTGAAATATAATGATTCAATTTTTTTCTTTGTGGGTGAAAATAATGAAAATGAAGGGATAATTGGTAAATACAACAAAAATTCGAATGATTTCACAAAACACGAGTATGATGAGGTTTTGTATGGGATATCAATTTCTTCTGAAGCAATTTGGGTGTGTGGGGCAAATATGCTTTTACTTAAATCTCGTGATGATGGCTTCAGTTGGGATCCGGTAAATTCATTTGTCTATTTTTGGGATGTTGATAAGAGTCATTTGAAAGAAATTTACGCTATTGGAAATAAACCGATTTTTGCTATTGGCACCAAACACATGTTAAATGGTAATTTCTATAATCCAAATCCGACACCATATTATCCTTTTCAAAGTACCCAATTACAAATGGGCATTAATGATATGTTAGTCGTAGATTCTACAGATATATATATTGCCGGATATGGCTCCATTCTTCATGTTAACGGAATTGATGAAGAACCGCGCTATTGTGATATAGGTGGGGAGAATTTTACCGGCATTACCATTGCCGGCAACTCGTCTATTGCAAGTTGCACATTCTCAGGTAACATATTCATCTTTAACACTATTGATTCAGTTTGGAAAAAAGAATATGAAGGAAATATTAAATTACGACACATAATCGGTGATACATACGGCAATATACTTGCGTTTGGAGACAAACGCTATATGCTGGCAAGCACTGACTATGGTGACAATTGGACTCGCATAAGATATCCTGATGCTCAAGATGTAACTTGCGTTTCTTTTTATGACAATGTTTTTTATATCGGCACGAGTAAGGGGCAAATTATGGAGTTTGAACGAAATCAGTTAGATTAGTTATTTACCCATAATCTCCGATTCATCCCCGAAAGCTTATCGAAGATTGACTACACTCAAATTAAAAAACAGTCATCCCGACAATCGGGACTCCTTAATTTTCAAGATTAGAATAGCAATCTACATTTTAAGTTTTCGCACAAAAACTATATGCCCCCTTTTTATAATTCGTGTAATTGTTCAATTTTTTTCAAAACCGAAAAAATACCGTCTAGATATTCTGTTCGAATAGCATTAAATTCTTCTTTAGGTGATTTTTTCGAATCTTTTACGTGTTTTTGTTTTGTACGTGCATCTTGATAAAGTTGAATTGTTTCTTCAATAAGAGCTTCTGCTTCTTCTTTTTTATCAGGATACAAATCGCGAACAATAAAACATTCTTCGAAAACTATTTCGAGTCCTACTTGGAGTTCTTTTTTAAATGCGCGTAAATTAGCCATAGTTATATTATTTTATTTTGTATGATTATTTTCAAAAAGTGTAAGTCGTTCTTCTAAGTCCGGTATTTGAGATTCGTGTATCTGCGATGTGCATGCACGTAAACCTTCGGTTCGTTCGCTCCCGGTAATATCGAGTGTAATTGCACTAATACCATAGTGCAACAATTCGTGCAACAATTCGCTACCGCTGTATCCTTTGTGCGAAATAGTAAAGTAGAATCCATCGGCAATTGGTTGATCAACGTCTGTTTCATAAACAATAGAAAAACCGGCATCAATAAATAATTTTTTCATTTTTTGAGCTCGTTTTCCATAAATCTTCACGTCTTCCACAAAATTGTATGTGCCGGCATTTGCTGCTTCCAGCAAGGCTAGTAAAGCATATTGACTCGAATGTGATGTGCCGGCAGAAAGAGCATATAAAGCACCATAAATAAGTGCCCTGCCAAATTCTGTCATTGAAAATTTCTGTGCCAAATCCGGAAAAATCCTTGTATACAATGCATCGGAAACCATAAGTGCCGAAATACGTTGTCCGGCATAACTAAATATTTTTGATGCCGAAAGAAGTAATATATAATTATCGTAATAATGAGCAATAGATGGTTGGTATGGTTCTTTGCCGGGAATACTAAAATCTTTCCTGAAATCCATACCAAAATATGCCAAGTCTTCAATGACAATAATATCGTATTTTTTTGCGACTTCAGCTATTATTTGTAGCTCTTCTTCGGTAAGACAAATCCACGACGGATTGTTCGGATTTGAATAGAGAATGGAAGAAATAGAACCTTTTTGACAATATTCTTCTAATCTATCGCGAAGTTTTTGACCACGATGATTATACACATCAAACGATTCATAATCTAAGCCCAAAATCTTCATTTGTTGCTTTTGAACAGGAAATCCCGGGTCTATAAATAACAATTTATTTTTTTTCTCATCGCGCTGGCAGGTTGTAATAAACGAAGCAAATCCGCCTTGCATAGAACCAACTGTCGGCACACAGCCATCGGGAGAAATATCAATATTTAAAAACTGTTTTGCAAATCGAGATATTTCAAGTTTGAGTGCCGGTACTCCTTCTATTGATGGGTAAATTGAAGCAAGCCCTTTGTGTAAAGCTTCTATTTCGGCATCAACACCTATTTGTGGAGGTGCAAGCCCGGGAACACCCATTTCCATTTTTATAAATTGAATACCAGTTTCTTCTTCAACATCTTTGACCAACTTAACTATCTGACGAATAGAAGCCTTTTTAATATCCTGAATACCATTTGCGTCTATGTGTTTTTGGATTATGTGTTTTTGAATTGGAATCATCGTTTATATTGAGAATTTAATTTTTTATTTTTTTCAATCCTAAAGTACGCAAAATTTGAATCAAAACGAATAATTTGACTTGATTTTATGACAATTTTTTGCGTTTCTGTTGTAGGATATACTAAAATTGGGTATTCTACCCCATCGTCCATGGTAACAAACAACCTCACCGGCAGAGCAAAATCCTTTTGCACTTCTGTCCATTTAACATATACATGTATTTCGTGATAATTGGTTTCTTCGAATTTATATTGAAGTTCGGGCACTTTTCTATCATAGAAATACTGATTAAAATACCAAGTCAGATTTTTATGTGTAAATGCATTTACATATTCAATAAATTCAGATACAGTAAGGGTTTGCAAATAATATTTTGCATAAAAATCTTGAAGCATATCAAAAAATAAGTCATCCCCAATAATATTTCGTAATCCGTGAAGTATCCATGCTCCTTTTAGATATGGGTCGCTATCTTTAAAATCCCAAAAATTAACGCCTCGTGGTCCAACAACCGGATTTTTGTTTTTAACTAACATACCATACAGACCAAGATAATTGCGCGCTGCTTGTTTTCCATAAGTATTTTCCACATATAACACTTCGGCATATGTTGCAAAACCTTCATGCAGAAAAATATCTGCATAATCTTGGGCACTAATCGCATTTCCCCACCATTCGTGTGCAGTTTCATGAACAATTATATAATCAAATCCTAAATGATGTGTGTGTTTCTTGAAATCTGTGCCATAGGCTATTGCTGTTTGATGTTCCATACCTGCATACGGGCTGCCAATAAGCTTAAAACCTTCTTCCGACCATGGATAGGAACCAAACACTTTTTCGTAAAAGTGTATTACTTGAGACGTTTGGGCAAATATTTTTTCTGCTTCTTCTCGGTGTTCAGGTAAGACATAATAATCAATTGTAAAATCTTTGTTCACACCGGAATATTCGGTAGAAAAATGTTCAAATGCTCCAATATACAGCGTGATGTTGTAATTATTAATCGGATAATTTGTTTCCCAGACAAAACGTGATGTTTGTTCGGCATCTTCTTGTTTTGTCAGCACACCATTACTTATAGCTTGTAAACCTTTCGGCACGGTTATGTCTATTATTGCTCCCTTGTCTGGTTCGTCCGAAATATGGTCTTTGCATGGCCACCATAAACTTGCTCCCGCAAGTTCGCAGGCAACACCAATCCAGGGCTTCCCATCTTTTGATTTTTCCCATACAAAACCGCCTTTCCAAGGTGGTTTTGGTGCTTTTTTTGGTTTCCCTTGATAATAGCATCGAATGCTTTGTGCCGAATTTTGTAACAATGTGTCGGGAAAGGAGACATATACCGCATCGAACTCTCGTTCGAATGATAATCGTGCGTTTTTATACAAAACACTGTCTAACTGCATATTGTCATATAAATCAATTTGAATTTTTTGTGTTGGTGTTACAACATCAAAATCTATATCAACATATCCGCATATATATTTTTTATCGGGATTAATAGAAATGCGAAGTGCATAATGTTGAACATCATAGCATGTTCGCAAGTTATTTAATCCACCTTGTAAAGAGTCTTCTCGAGTAAAAGTCGGATATACATCTCCGCGAATAGCTGTTTTTCGGTTTATATTAATGCCAATTAATCGACAACTGTTGAAAAGTGCGAGTACAAGAATAAACCATATTAAAAGACTGTATTTTTTCATAATTATAAAGTATAACCGACACCGAAAATAAAATTTCGTTCGTAGGAATAAAGTCCTACTTGAAAAGACCAATTTGAATTGGTAATATAAAATAATCCCGCACCAAGTAAAGCATTCATGCCTGAGGGAATATGTGAATAAACATATTCGGGTGAATCCGCATTTGAAAAATTACTCTGAGTAAATACAAATCCGGTATGTGCATAGAAAAAAACATTCTTGGTAAAAGAATGAGCCAATCCGAAGTGTGTAATGACATGCGTATATGGAATACTTGTTTGTTGAATGTTTGAATTTTCAGTATGTGTGCCTTGAATTATTTTATGTCCAAGTACGTTTGTTGAAACATGAAAGTAATATGAGAGATAGTCAATATTATTGTGTACAAGTGTTGATACACCATATGTTTGGGAAGCCATGCTGTAATTCGCAACAGACGTAATTGTTTTTTCACGAGCAAAAAATGTATTCGCAGATGAATCTACATCTTTGGTAAAGAAATTTACCTGTCCGTACGAATTGCTCACGAACAAAACACCAAAAAAAACAAAACTGCTGTATATCCAATTTTTCATCTGTACAAACTTACATATTTTTCTGTTAAAATAAGCGTAATTGTGTATCGGGTTTTTTTCCTGATACGACAGAAAAGTCAGTTTTTTGAGCTAAAGCATGGTATTGTGCAAGGTCAAAATCGAATCGGGTTTTTTGTAGAGAACGGTATAGCTTGGGTACAAAAAGCGGATTTTCTCGATAAGCTTGTTTCTCTTCTTCAGAAAACACATGCACACTACCATATGTTCCGTCGTAGCCGGGACGTATAAACACATCGCCCTCACGCATTCGCCGTATGCCTTCGGACAAAAGTGGAGATGTTTTTTCTGCCACATCTTTAATATCCATTTCGCACAATAAAAACAGCTCGTTAGAGCATACAGAGATTATTTCTTGATAAGCGTTTTTTACCTTTTTTGTTGCCGGTCCCACAGACAGTAATTCAGACAATATTTCTGTTAATGGTATAGCATATCGGGTGTGCTGTTTGCTCATACATTCAGAAATATCATCACGGTCAGATAATTGAGCAACTCTGTCCATTACCCCTAAAGTAAGCGGTTTTTTGCACACGGGACATATAAATTTATGTTCAAGAACTTCAAGCGGGTTCAGACATACATCGCATTTTCGATGACCGGAGTAATGATATTTTCCACCCTGCGGATACATATCAATTGTTCCCACAAAGCTTTTTCCGTTTTGTTCTTCCAGTGCTTTTTTAATAGCATAATAATTTGGTTCGCAATCAAAAACATTTGCATTCCTGCCAAGTTTGTCTGGCGAGTGAGCGTCTGAATTGGAAAGAAGTGCAAATGAATCTAAAGATTTGCACATAAAATTCATAGGAACATCGGATGACAGTCCGGTTTCAATAGCATGAATATGCGGAGTTAAGTCACCATAACATTCTTCGATAGAATCAAATCCGGATTTTGCTCCCAGTGCCGAAAACCATGGTGTCCAAATATGAGCAGGCATACAGATAATATCCTCGGAAACAGAAAGAGCCATTTCTAACAAATCGTGAGCATCGAGACCAATAATAGGTCGACCATCGGAACGAATATTGAATTTTCTTTTTTCTAATACCTGTTGAAACCGCCTGGCAACGTCTATAGTAGGAGCAAAAAAAACGGTGTGCACTTTTCGTGTCTTACCATCCTTTTTATAAATGGTACTAATTTCGGTTGTCAGAATAAATCGGGGTTCAGAATCTTCAACCCAATCGTTTGTTTGTTGTAATGACTTTTTGAGAGCATATGTCCCCTTTTCGGATTCATCTAAACTTTTCTCAAGAACATTGAGCCATTCGGGATGTGTGAAATCGCCCGTTCCAACAATTTTTATTCCTTTTATGCGAGCCCAATAATCTAACCATTCCGGCAATAATTGTTTACTTGTAGCAAGCGAATATTTCGAGTGAATATGAAAATCTGCGATGAATTTTGGCATAAAAAATTAGGGATTATAATCTGCATTATTCATAATATACAGTGGGTCGTCAATTTCAAATAATTCTTGCATTGAAATATGCGAATTATGTTTCATAAAAGATTCCACAATATTAAAACCTATCCATTGACCGATACGACCGGGAGATTCTTTTGTAAATACGGGTGTGAAAGGACCTTCGTCTATAAAACGTTTTATAATTAAATAATCGGTTTTAAATAACATATTATCTGTTGACACAAAATATGTCCAAAATTCCTTTTCGGATGTTTCGCAAAATGCGAGTTGTTTTGATGAATACCCCCACAAAAGGGTGTCGTGAATATATGGTAATGTTGAGCGAACAAGATACATATGTCGACCGTAGTGAATCATTTCTGCCAATAGATGTTCTTCCTCAAAGTTATTGGGAAATTCTCCGTCAGCAACAGCAAGCATGCAGTCAACCGGAATACGTTTTTGGTGCATTCGTTTGCGTATAAATGAGGGGATACCAGTTTGCTCGTAAAGTGGATACGATGATCCTAAATATTTATCGAGACCAATTGCAAGCATGTTTTTATCTATTATAATTGAATAATTTAAGCCGGAAATAAATGTTGCTATTTTGGGAACCGAATAATCCGGAAAATAAAATTTGTAATACTTAAATGCCTGTTCAAGATTTGAAATAAGGGGTGACACATCAGAAAAATTTCGATTTACATCCGTGTATAATTCTGAAAAAAAAGAAGATGTGAGTGTTTTTTCTAATTGAGGAAAATAGTCTGAATGAGTATGTGGAACAATACCAAGAACTCGTTGATTGTATGAATCAAAAAAAGGACCAATTTGTTTTGCCATTTGTACTGCATCCTGTGACGATTTACTCGAAATCAATTCCAATATCTCCGTATGAAAAGCAATAAAATCAACCGAAACTGAAATGTCTGACACATCTCGTTCGTAAGGATTTTCCGAACAAGAATATATAAAAAAAGATATAATGAATAAGAACGGGAAAATAAATTTTGTCCGCATAAAAAATATTTATAAATAATTGTTATTCAAATGCTAATGACCGCAGGCATTACAATAAAACTTTTTGACTTTAGGATTATCCATAATTTGGAAGGAAATTTTTCCGGTGTCAATTAGTTCACATAATTTTTTCGGATTAATTTCATAAGCCCGTTGCAGTGCTTGTTCAAAAACTTCGGTATACCTCATATAATTAGTATGTGTGCAAATAGAAATAAACATAAAGATGAAATTTTCATCGATATTCGGATTATGAATCATAGGAGTCATAATAGAGAGCGGATATTCGTAGTCTCCCATTGAAGTAAATAACACAGCTAAGTTATACGCACCTTGCCAATCGGTCTTATTAATTTCAATAATATTTTTTATCCTATCAAATGCCTCTTCTATAAACTTATCTTCGTTCGAAATTTTAAGATTTTCACCCAAAGCTTCTATCGATAATATTTGTAACTGAAGATTTACCGGATCAATAACATATTTAGGTAAGGAAGAATTCATTAAATCATCTATTTCGCGTTGTAATTCTATAACGTATGAATCGCTATTTATTACTTCAATTTGCAATCGTGCAAACACTAAATTCCTTCGGATATATGCATTTTCTGGAGACATTCTGTTAAGACGCTGTAATTCGATAACATATGCTTCGTCAATAGCAACTTCTCGAGCCTCATAGTTCAGCCATAATTTATTCATAAGTACGCCGGCATATTCGAATCGGTCAGGAATATTCATCTTATCAACTGCTAATCTGGTATATCTTTTTCTCAAAACTTGTTCGATAATATATTTTTGAATAGCCAAAGCTTTGTCAACATCATATTCCTGGAGAGCCTTATTAAAAAGATACAAAACATAATCTTGTTCTTTTTGAACAGTAGAAATATCGTAGCGAACTGTAATGTCGATTTTCGCAAAGCGATGTTTTGCGAGAATAGGTTCAAGCATTTTTCTATTATCGCCTTGTTTTAAATAACGAGCAACCTCTTCTTTCGATTTGGGGCGTAAAAATTGAAAATCTGTACCAACAATATCTGAATAAAACAAACTCCACGAATCACTACTTTCAGTAGCAATAAGAACAGAATTGTCGCTATATTCATCAATAGCACGTTTGATGCTTTGAATACGGTCGCCGCGCAATTCCATATTACGTTTGGGGTCACCATCAATAGATGAATATGCGGTAATTTTAAAAGCAAGCGGGTAAAAGTGCGGTTGATTTAAAGAGTCAATAAATGCCTGAATATCTTCTTTTTTATATTGTGATTTTCCTTTATCAAAAGGAATGATAAAGGAGACTATTGCCGTGTCTTCGTGAGGAGTGTATCGAAACGCATTATGACTCGGTGTAATTGTGTCGGGAAAAGCTTTTGCTTTGGGAAGTGTTGTGTTTGTTTCCGGCATTATGTACGGCGGAATAAGATCAGCACATACATATTTGTCAAGTATAATAACCAGATTTAAGTCATAATCATGCACACTTTCAGGAATTGTGCCAAGCTTTATTTTTAATTTATCTTTTCCCAAGCGACCTTGATATTCATTCTCTTTTTCAAATTCTCTATAAAATACTGGTTTTGTCATGTGCCCTTTATTGAGCATAATAGTATTAATGATATTATCACCACCACAAGGATACTGTTTCCACATTACAATATCTACTGCTAAGCCGTCTTTCGGGTATCGCAACAATTTTCGTAGTGCACGATAATCATCTGTTTCGAACCAAATAATTCCATCTTTAACAGAAATATTTTGCTGTAATGCGTAAATATCCGGGAAACTTTCAGATTTACGACAGGCACGCTCATCGTAGCCATCAAGAAAATGCTGATACGTAGTAATTGGCAAATCAACATTTTTGAGTTCTTTTTTGTTGAGAGACTCTAAGCTATAATTACCAAAATTTAAAGAAATATATGCACGTTTACCTTCCTCGTCGAGTCGTGCAGCTATACCAATAAAAGTATATCGCGAATTTTCTACAATTTCTAATAGTTTTGTTCGCGAAAAAATTGTGTATGCAACGTCTTGTCCTACCTCATCATAAGTCAATAATGTTCGTCCTCTTCGGACTAATGATTTTAATATAATTTCGTTTGCATCATTATTACCATAATCATATTCATACAAACGAGTTTTAATTTGTTTTCGTTCCGAAATATCATTTATTCTTGAGATTTCTCTTTTTGCAATAAAATCAGCCAAATCCATCGCAGTATATTCAAGGATAGTTCGCATACGAAATTGTCTGATTCCTAATTTTTCACATTCCTTATTTATATGGTAAAAAATAGCATCACGCATGAGAGTATCGTCGAATGCTTCCGGAAAAATTTCCATAAAAAACAATTCTCTTCGCTCATCAGAAATGTAAAAGTCGTCTTGAGAATAAGTCGTTATATATGAAATAAATAATACAAAAATCAGAAAAAAATGTTTCATTTGTAATTGATTTAAATGATAGCTTTATTAAAGCTAATTGAACAAAAATAATAAAAAAAGTAATATAATAATTTTTTTAGTACGCTAATTCAATAATATTTGGTTTTTAATCTGTCTTGTATTTTTTTTTACCGATAAATGTGTATTTTTGAATGGTAATTTTTTAGTATGCTTAAACAGGATTCTATACGTATCGACAAATGGTTGTGGGCAGTTCGTGTTTTTAAAACACGAAGTATGGCTACATCTGCCTGTAATAAAAACCAAGTTTCTATTGATTCGGTGCATGTAAAACCCTCACGAACAATTAAAAAAGGCGAAGTGATTTTGGTAAAAAAGCCCCCTATTGTTCGGAGTTATAAAGTACTAGACATTCTTTCTCAACGTAAATCAGCGAAAGTCGTCCATGATTTTGTGGAAGAGATAACTCCCCAAGAAGAAATTGATAAATTGCGAACATTTCATATGCAAAAAATTGGTTTTCGAGAAAAAGGTTTGGGACGTCCTACCAAAAAAGACCGACGCTCTCTTGATGATTTTGGTTTATTATAATATATTTACTACATGATAATAGCTACACAAAAACGACAACAAAATATTGCTGAATATATTCTTTATATGTGGCAGCTTGAAGATATGATTCGTGCTGTGAAATTTGATGTATCTCAAATTGTTTCTCAATACAATTATCCTGAAAATACGATGAAGGATATTCAAATCTGGTATACACAATTGGCAGATGCCATGAAAAGCGAAGGAATCGAAGAATCGGGGCATTTACGTCAACTTCAAGAATTAGTTATAGAATTATCTCAGTTAAATATCAGTTTGTTGCAAAATTCTTCGGAAAAAAAATATCAGGAATTGTTTAATGAGGCATTACCACATATTGCCGAAATTATTACAAAGTCCGATAATACTATAAAAAATGAAATAGAAGCCTGCTTAATGGGGTTGTATGGGATGCTTTTATTACGTTTGCAACGTAAAACAATCAGTGAGAACACAAACATAGCAATTACTTCTTTCTCGCGATTGTTAGCTGTATTATCAAAAAAATTCCACGAACTGGAAAAAGGAAATTCTGAACTTTAAATGTATTATTATGCCTCTTGTTTCACCTTCATTATTATCAGCAGATTTTGCTCACCTTGAAAAAGATATTGAACTCATAAATTCTTCTGCAGCAGATTGGTTTCACCTCGATATTATGGATGGGGTTTTTGTTCCGAATATTTCTTTTGGTATGCCCTTGGTCTCTACAATAAAAAAATATGCTCATAAACCTTTGGATGTACATTTGATGATTATTGATCCTGACAAATATATTGAGGAATTTAAACGAGCCGGAGCTGATATTTTAACTGTTCACATAGAAACCTGCGTTCATGCTCATCGTACTATTCAGTATATTAAATCTTTAGGTATGAAAGCGGGCATTACGCTCAATCCTCACACACCTGTTTCTTCTATAGAAAATATTATTTCTGATGTTGATATGGTACTCGTGATGTCAGTAAATCCGGGGTTTGGTGGACAATCTTTTATTCCGCAGTCTATTCAAAAAATTAAGGATGTAAAAGAATGTATACGCACATCTCAGTCTAAAGCTCTCATTCAAGTAGATGGCGGAATAAATCCGAAAAATGCCCCCGAAATTGTAGCTGCCGGTGCCGACGTGTTGGTTGCAGGAAATACTATTTTTGGTTCTGCAAATCCATCATCTGTTATCGAACAGTTGAAAAATAATTGAACTCAGGTTAATACCAACATAAAATAAATGCTAATTTCAAGTATGGGGTCCAAAAATTTATTGAAATAATTGGTTAAAAATGTCTAAAAAATGACCACACAATCCTCTCAACTCACACAAAACCAATCGGTTAATATCTTAGCGTAAAATTAACATTATTCACACCCTGTTTTTGCCTTGTTTTTTTTTCTATATTTGAACAAAATATAATACTATGTGTAGAAGAAATATCATTTTTGTAATTTTTATTCTTTCGAACTTTTTTATACAAGCTCAAATTCCTGCTGATTATTCGATTGGTACGTGGTATAAATATAAACAAGCTGCTGTATCATACACATTTGATGATTTGACAAGTAACCAATTACCGGTAGCAATGCCTATTTTTGATCAATATGGTTTTCCAATGACATTTAATGTGGTAATAAACTGGACAGCATCAAACAATTGGACACTATTGGCAAATGCTGCCGCAAACGGACATGAAGTTGCAAGTCATACCGTTTCTCATGCAACGCTGAGTAATATATCGATTAATGAACAAATTACTGAACTACAAAATTCACAAAATACAATTAATTCAAATATTTCCGGAAATCAGTGCGTAACTATAGCGTATCCGAATTGTAATATGGGTGACCAAAATACAATTGCACAATATTATATAGCAGGGCGAACATGTAGTGGACAGATTATTTCAAATTCTCCCGCCAATATGTACTCTCTTAGTTCCATAATTTGTGGGTCTGAAAGTCAAAACACTTCAGCAACTAATCTCAATAATCATGTTCAATCAGCAATGAATTCAAATGGCTGGTGTGTATTTCTATTTCATGGTATAGATGGTGATGGCGGATATTCTTCATTCCAATCATCACAATTACAATCACATCTATCATATATTAATTCAAATTACAGCAATTATTGGGTTGGCACATTTGCTTCGGTTGCAAAATATATACAAGAACGAAACTCTGCAAGTATTTCGGAGTCAGCTATTTCTTCAGATTCATTATCTGTAACAATTTCGGATAACTTATCAAATACTATATATAATTTTCCATTATCTATTCGTAAAGAAATACCTCAAGAATGGGAAGATGCAAAGGTATATCTTAATGAAGCCCATATATCAAGTAACACGATTACAATAAATAACACACGATATATAGAATTTGAAGCTGTTCCTGATGCCGGTACCGTATATATTGTAAATACAGCTACTGCCGTGGTACCACCTCCTCCTCCGCAAACGGTTGTTTTACATGAGGGATGGAACATAATTGGTTGTCCATATGGTAGTACCAATATTGAAAGTGCTCTTAATGACATTTGGAATTATGTAATTGAAGTTAAAACATTTGACGAATATTACGCATCATCAAACGACCCGGGTTTAAATACCTTACAAATGGTTGATTATGCTCAAGGATATGTAATAAAAGTTTCACAAAGTTGTGAATTAACATGGTAAAATAATAAATAATTAGATATGAAAATAATAGAAATCTCTCCGCAATGTTTAAGAAAATGTTTATTAGCATTATTCTTATGGTTAAGCTCTTATGCTATAATGGCACAGACTATTACAGCTAATACGCAAGCAACTCATGATGGCTTCTTTTATTCCTTTTGGACCGAAAACCCTAATGATGGGGCATCAATGACCTTAGGTCCAGATGGGAATTACAGTACCACATGGAACAACACATTCAATTTTACAGCTGGTAAAGGATGGGCTGTCGGAAGTCCTGACAGAGTTGTGTGTTTTGAAGGAACATATGACGGTGGTAGTAATGGATTCTTAGCTTTATATGGATGGACACAAGATCCGCTCATTGAATACTATGTATGTGAAAAACATGGTGACTGGGAACCGCCGGGAAACACCTCCGGTGTAGAATACTACGGAACATATACCAGTGATGGTGGTACATACAAAGTATATACAGGATATAGAGAAAATAAACCGTCAATTATTGGGACAGCATCATTCCAACAATATTGGAGTGTGCGAGAAGAACAACGTTCTTCCGGCACAATAACATTTGCAAATCATATAGCAGCATGGGAACAACTTGGAGGAATGCAAATGGGAACAACCTGGGACTACCAAATTATGGAATCGGAAGGATATAATAGTTCCGGAAGTTCTAACATTACAGTATGGGAGTGCGAAACATCTGCTATTTCTGTTGAGTTAACCGCACCAACGGCAGAAACTACTTTTGATGCCCCTGCTACAATTAATCTAACCGCATCTGCATCAACAACAAGTGGTTCTATTTCTAAGGTGGAATTTTATAATGGTACAACAAAGTTGGGTGAAGACAATACTGCACCATATTCATATACATGGAATAATGTGAGTGCCGGAACTTATTCTGTTACAGCAAACGCAATTGATAATTCTAATGAATCCTTATCATCTTCGGCAGTAACTGTCAGTGTATTTGCTCCACAAACACCATACGGCGGAACTGCTCATGCTATCCCGGGAACTATAGAGTTTGAAGAATTCGATGAGGGTGGTAATGGTAATGCTTATTATGATGAAGATGCGGGCACAAATGTCGACCCTGCTCCTAATTTTAGAACTAATGAAGATGTTGAAATAGAAGATTGTTCTGATGTTGGTGAGGGATATAATATTGGATATACTATTGCTGGTGAATGGCTTGAATATTCTGTTGAGGTTGCTCAAACAGGTTCATACAATCTTGAATTTCGTGTCGCAAATGAGACCGATGCCAAAACTATTTCTCTTGCGTTTGATGGTACAACGATAGTACAAAATTTATCTATACCTGCAACCGGAGGATGGCAAACATGGGAAACAGTTACCGTGGAAGATGTTCAGCTCACAGCCGGAACTCAAATAATGCGCCTAACAATAGGAAACACCGATTATGTGAATTTAAATAATGTAACATTTATTTCGAATGCTCCTGTAGATAATTGTCCGAACGATCCGAATAAAACGGATCCGGGCGTCTGTGGATGTGGTGTTCCCGACATCGATACTGACGGAGATGGAACGGAAGATTGCCTCGATAACTGTCCGAATGATGCAAATAAAATAGAGCCGGGAATGTGCGGCTGTGGTATTCCGGAAGGAACCTGTGACCAATCAATTCAATTAACACAAGGATGGAATTTAATTGGCTGCCCAATAGAGGGCGAAACTGATATGCAAACAGCATTGTCGAGTGTTTGGCAATATGTTGAGCAAATAAAAGATTTTGATGGTTTTTATTCAGCGCAGAATATTCCGGAACTAAATTCATTAACTACAATAAAATGGGGGTATGGATATTTCATAAAAGTCTCACAAAATTGTGAATTAACATGGTAAATATCATTTAATTAATCATACATGAAAAAATATATTCTTTATATTATTAACCTGCTTTTTGCAGTGCTAACAGCCATAAGTATGTCTGCACAAGACCCTAACTTTCATATTTATTTATGTTTCGGGCAATCGAATATGGAAGGTCAAGGAACAATAGAGTCACAGGATGAAACGGTAAATTCCCGTTTTCAAATGATGTCTGCCCTTGATTGTTCTAATCTTGGACATCAGTACGGTCAATGGTACTCTGCAATTCCACCTTTAGCTCGTTGTTATAATGGTTTAGGTCCTGCAGATTATTTTGGTCGTACAATGGTTGAAAATTTACCGGAAAACATTACGGTAGGCGTTATAAATGTTTCTGTTGGAGGCTGTGATATAGGTCTTTTTGATAAAGTTAATTATGCTAATTATTATACCGCAGATTATATCGAAAGTGCTGCAATGGAATATGGCGGCAGTCCATATGCTCGCTTAGTTGAATTGGCACAGCTTGCACAACAAGATGGGGTTATTAAGGGTATTTTATTTCATCAGGGTGAAACAAATACCGGACAAGCTGATTGGCCAAATAAAGTAAAAGCAGTATACGATAATTTAATTTCTGATTTAAATCTTGATCCGACACAAACACCTTTCCTTGCAGGTGAAATGTTATATGCCGATCAAGGGGGAGCTTGTGCATCTCATAATGCTATTGTTGCAAATATTCCAAATGTTTTACCTAATTCGTATGTTATTTCGGCTGAAGGATTACCGGGGCAAGATGAATATCATTTTAATTCCGCAGGATATAGAACTTTGGGAGAAAGATATGCACAACAAATGTTACAGTTAATAGAAATAAATACTGATGCACCAACGGTAACAATTGAAGAACCTTCAACAACAACATTTAATGCTCCTGCTTCAATCACCATTTCTGCAACCGCAACTGACCCAAATGGTACTATTCAGCGTGTGGAATTTTATAATGGGACAACTAAGTTGGGTGAATCAACTTCTTCGCCATATACATATTCATGGAACAATGTTCCCGGTGGAACGCATACTATACGAGTTGTCGCAACTGATAATGATAACAACGAAGGTGATAATTCGATAATTATTAATGTGCAAGGTTCGTATGCTGGAACATTGCATGCAATCCCCGGCACTATTGAATTTGAAGAGTTTGATGTAGGTGGAAATGGTGTAGCATATTTTGACGAAGATGCGGGAACTAACGTAAGTCCTGATCCTAATTTCAGAAGTGATGAAGATGTGGATATTGAAAATTGCGATGACGACGG
>JAQICB010000063.1 GCA_027858745.1 Bacteroidales bacterium | reverse complement strand
CCAGAATTCCAGTCAGTTATATTAAAATAAGAGATCAAATAATTATAATATGAATCTGATATTGAAAGTTTCACGATTTCTAAACTATCAGTTTCAGCACCCGAAACCAATGTTGAACTAAAACTTGATGGAAACAAACCCTGCGGTAAACTTCCTGTATGATTATACAAGAGGAAAAATCGAGTATGAAAAAAATCTATTTCAATATGGGGAAATCTCTGTAAAGAGTCCAAGCGTCTTTCAATAAAGGTCCATATTGCAGGTTTCAAAAATCCGAAGTTATGCTCCTGAGAATGTATTTCAATATGAGAACCTCCCACCCTAACAGATTTAATTGGATAATTAATAATTGAATCAGTAGTATTCATTGAATCAGAAGCAGTATATTTTTTGTTATTATACAAAATATGTAATGTATAAACTTTACCGGACTCTGCTTTAAATGGAACATGTGATTGATATATCCCATCGTTTCCTAAAACATTATACCAATACGTAGTATCACCATTCGTGACAAACACCTCGGCAGTATTGATTGGAATAAATGTACAAGAATCATCTATCTTCGCAGGCTTCGACAATTTCACCAATTGAATTGACATTTCGTCCGTAAGATATCCTTCAACTATTACCTCAGTTGCTATTTCATAAGTCTTCGGTATTGATAATTGATTAGCATCAATTTCTTCTTTGACACAGCTACAAAAAAGTGCAATACCCATACATAACAATAGCCTTTTCATTAGTTTCAAATTTAAAAAGAGGATGGCATAATAGCCACCCTCCGAGTTTTTTTATTAATCATCAAATTCAATGGTATACGCACTCGATTTCTTTGTTTTAATCCGTGCTTTTAATCGATAGCTTCCTACCTCACCTTTATTAATTTGTTCGTTATTTGATAATTTATACCAAGTTCCAACAATTGTGCTCCACGTAGAAAACGGCGAACTTGCTTGGTAATAAACGCCGCAATAAACACGTCTCCAAAAATTTACACGTGTAATAGTAACGTAATCTTCATAGCCATAGTGGTCATAATATCTCCACTTCGCTCGTTCGTCTCCATCATCAGGATGCACATAGTTAACCGCAATATTATCAACCCCATCATCTAAATCTTTTGAAATAATTTGAAATGCTATTACTTGAGCATTTTCGTCTAAGTTAGGTGTTTCATCTTCCAAATTTTCAGCAGAATCCGCACCTATTGAATTTATTTCACCATAATGCTCCACAAGAGCTTCATCGAGATTTTGTCCATTTTTGATTGGAATAATTTCGAAATTATCAGATGTATAGAGCTTAAGCAATGATTGGTCGTCGGACGAAACTCTCATTATTACAGAGTTTTCACCGGCTTTATCATATAGCTGAACATCCTTTGAATACGTCACATTTGCATCGGTATTCGCCGGCTCTAAGGCATTATCTTCTTTCTCACAAGAATTGAAAAGGAGTGTTGAAAAAGCAACTCCTATAAATAATGTACTAAAAAATAAACTTTTTTTCTTCATTTTCGTTTAATTTAACGTTAATACTAAGTGTTAATAGCCTCATCCCAAAGTAGATTTTGCGGTCTTTCAAGGGGTGAGGTTTTTTTACAGTTAAGGTTCGCGGATGAAACTGCATAAACTTTCACGAAAGTTTTCAACCGAGCCATTACAATCCTGGATTTGTTGGCTTCATTACTTATTTCATAATTTCACCTCCTTCCAGAATAAATTACACACTATACTATTTGATGCATGATCACGAAAAAGTTTTTTGATAGAGAATGTTGCTTTTCCTTTTTGAAATATAGCGGAAAATATATGTATGATTTTACTATATAGATCATCATTACAATTTGAGATAACCATAGTAAATCGCATTAATAGTTCTATTAACGAATAACGAATAAATCGAATATCAGACATGATATTATTACTTTAATAAAAACAATCATTTTGGTGTTGCTTTTGATTGTATAATGAGCAAAAAAATTCTAATCTAAAATATGTATTTCATAACATATAGAATACAAAATTATATATTACTATACAAAAATCCAAATGAATTAATCATAAAAAAAACAGTCGCTTTATTTTGTATACAAAAAATAATTGTGTATCCCTCAATTTCTGCTCATTTTAAATGCAGTTGTGCTTTTTTGACAAAAACCTTAGCTATTAAAAAACTCATAGATTTAATTCAACCGGGAATTCACGTGAGGCATTGCATGCCGGATGAATTTCTAGTTATTAGGGTATGTAATTTAATGTTTTTTCCATTTACACATTGCTCTAAATCCAACAAAAGCACTTATTTCTTTATTTGAATGTGATTCATTGGTGTTTTCATTATTGTTAAACCAATTACTTCCAGCACTCATATTTTCTTCTGAAAGCCATTCTGAGACATTACCACTTAAATTAAATATTTGTTTTGGACCATTAATCCAATCTATGTTGGTAGGCCTTGTAGGCTCTTCTAGAAAAATAGTGTCGTTACAAACTTGAATATTGGTTTGTCTAATCTTATAATTAAAAGCTGTTTTATGTGATGTTTTTAATTTTTTATGTGATTTTTTTATAGAGTCATTGTATTCTATTAATCTTTGAAAGTCATTTTGTGTTGGTAGATAATATTCTGGATAGTATAAACCTGAGTTCGACGTAATTTTTCGAGTTCAGGTTGATATAAAAAGCTGTTTATCAAGGCAAATTATTGAATAATAGCGAGCTATTGTGAAATAATTTAACGCAGAAAAACTGTTTTTTATGCAAAGCATACTTTTTCCGCTTATAAACA
>JAQICB010000130.1 GCA_027858745.1 Bacteroidales bacterium | reverse complement strand
TTTATTCCGTTACAATTTATACACTTTTTTTATTCATAAGCTTTTATTTGCTCCAAAGCTAATGATAATAAGTGTTATGGAGATTATTAGCCTACTTTTTGTCTATTAAGCCAATTTTTTAGATTCAGAACGCTTATAAATAGTGAGGTTCAATCAAAAATAATAAAATAATAACGGGTTATTTTAAATTATTTTTCGAGCTGAAGATTGCTGTTTATAAGCGGGAAAAGTATGCTTTGCATAAAAAGCAGTTTTTCTGCGTTAAATTATTTCACAATAGCTCGCTATTATTCAATAATTTGCCTTGATAAACTGCTTTAAATATCAATCTGAACTCGAAAAATAACGTCGAACTCAGGTTTAAAGAAACATTCAGCCATAACTAGGAATTCAACCACCACCTAATACCCAGCGTGAATTCCCGGTTGAACTAAATCTATGGGTTTTTAATAGCTAGTGTCATGTCAATCACAATTGACGGGTAAAGTCTTCTTAGCTTTATTCTTGCTTCATTGTTAGTAAATCGCCAATTTATCTTAGCACCTTTATTATTTCTGGATTCCTGCCATGCTTCCACTTCTTTTTTAACAATATCGAATTCCGGAATCCTCCTTTTCAGACATTGACTTTTCAATACATTCAATTCTATTTCTGCGATATTTAGCCAGCTTCCATGCTTAGGCGTATATACAAAGTTGAACCTATCTGCCAACGACTTCGCTTCTTCTGGCTTAAATACATCATAAAGTGAGCCGGTGTAATGCGTATTCAAGTTGTCCATTATCAATGTAATTTTATCTGCATTGGGATATGAGTCAGCAATTTCTTTTATGAATATTGCCCAATCTTTTTTCTTTCTTGTTTCAGTTACTTTGACAAGCCTTTTACCTGCTAATGCTTCGATAGCCATGAAAATATCACATACCCCATTTCTTACATATTCCGAATCGATTATCTTTTCCTTGCCTTCTATCATTGGTAATTCTGTCCGTATCTCACCAATCAATTGAACAGGAGATTCATCCATATTAACCACTGGTGTTTTTTCGTCATATGGGAGTTTGTAAATATCAAGCACCTTTTCCATATCAGCAACAAATTGACCGCTAAGCACTTCAGGAATACACCATTCGCTTACCTTCCAAGGTTTAAGTTCGTTTTTTTTAAAACCTTTCTTATGGTTTCATTGTCAGTTCATGTATCTGAATTGTTGAAAATGGAGGAAAACAAATAAAATACATTTTAACTGTACAATAAGACATGTTTAAAAATAAAAAAAATCATACTTTTTTTTAAGTGGTTTGAAAATAGTTTGAAAACGCCCTAAACAAAAAACCCTAACTCTATCAAAGTCAGGGTTTTATATTTTATTAAAGTTGTCCCGCAAGGACTCGAACCTTGAATGCCTGTACCAAAAACAGGTGTGTTACCATTACACCACGGGACAATTTGGAGATGCAAAAATATAATTTTTTTAGAATGTATTACAATAAATATAAAAAAAAATTACAACAAAGCGAAATTAATTGTTTTTCAGTATTTTTGATGCTAATAAAACAGATGATTTTTTATGAAAACAGTAATTCAACGTGTTTCACAAGCTTCAGTTTCGGTTGATAATCAGACAATATCAGCTATTCAGAAGGGTTTACTTATTTTATTGGGAATTGAACATGACGATTCATCCGAAGATGTAGCGTGGTTAACGAAAAAAATTTCACAATTGCGTATTTTTGATGATTCCGAAGGAGTAATGAATGAATCGGTGGCATCTATTACAGGTGATGTGATTGTAGTCAGTCAGTTTACTTTGCATGCTCGAACCAAAAAAGGAAACAGACCCTCCTATATTCAGGCGGCACGCCCGGAGCAGGCAGTTCCTTTGTATGAAGAATTTGTGGAGAGTTTGCACAAGAAAATTCCGGGCTCGGTATATACCGGGAAATTTGGTCATCACATGGATATTGATATGTGCAATGACGGTCCGGTTACTATTATTATTGATTCTAAAAATAAAATATAATGACACTCGAAGAAACACAAAAACAAGTAGATGAATGGATTCAGCAATATGGTGTTCGGTATTTCAGTGAATTAACCAATATGGCAGTGCTTACCGAAGAAGTGGGAGAACTTGCCCGTGTGATGTCGCGAACATATGGCGACCAATCCAACAAAAAAGGAGAAGAACTCAATCTTGCCGACGAAATGGCCGATGTGTTGTGGGTGTTGATATGCCTTGCCAACCAAACCGGTGTTGATCTTACTGAGGCCTTTGAAAAAAACATTGCCAAAAAAACAAACCGTGATGCAGACCGCCATTCGCAGAATCCGAAGTTGCGGTGAGGGGAGAGCTCCGGTCTTAATTATTACAAAGGCATGTTGGTACTTTCATCGTGTATTTGTTTTATGAAACTGAATAATACAAATTATTCAGTTTGCGGGAGTGCTTTTCTTAAATTTGTCTGTAATTACAAAAGGATACTCTAAAAAATACTGTATTTTTGAAATATAATTTTCAATGAATATGTATTCTGATTTATTTGCTTCTGCTCATGAATTGTTGCTCAGGCTTATTCAAACTCCTTCTTTGAGTAGGGAGGAGGATAATACTGCCCGCATTATTCAGGAGTTTTTTGACTCGTATTCTATTCCTACGGAGCGAATTGAAAATAATGTTATTGCTCGTTCGCAATTTTGGTCTGAGGATAAACCGGTTATTTTGTTGAATTCTCATCACGATACCGTGAAGCCTTCTGCCGGATGGCAACATGATCCGTTTATGCCGAAGATTGAGGGGGAGAAAATTACGGGGCTTGGCAGTAATGATGCGGGTGCTCCTTTGGTGAGTTTAATACTGACGTTTGTGCATTTTTATACTATCAATACTCCTTTTAATCTCTTGTTTGTGGCTTCGGCTGAGGAGGAGGTGTCGGGAAAAAAGGGGATGGAACTGGTGATGCCACAGATTGAATCGCCTGCGGTGGCTATTGTGGGTGAGCCGACAAGTATGAATATGGCGGTGGCGGAAAAAGGTTTGTTGGTTTTGGATTGCACTGCTCATGGTGTAGCTGGACATGCAGCGCACAATCTGGGTGAAAATGCTATTTATAAGGCTTTGCCGGATATTGACTGGTGTAAGTTATTTGATTTTCCGAAAAAATCTGAGCTTCTGGGGCCGGTAAAAATGACGGTAACGGGAATTCATGCGGGCACACAACATAATGTCATACCCGATACCTGCACGTTTATGGTGGATGTGCGGACAAATGAATTGTATTCTAATCAGGAGGTTTTTGAAATTGTGCAATCGTATGTTCAGTCGGAGGTTGTGGCTCGTTCGTTTCGCCTCAATTCCTCACATATTCCGCTCAATCATCCTCTTGTGATACGGGGGAAAGAGCTTGGTTTTGAATTATTTGGTTCCCCAACTTTGTCAGACCAGGCGTTTATTACCAAATGCCCGTCGGTTAAAATCGGTCCGGGCGATACACATCGTTCGCACACGGCAGACGAATATATTTTAGAATCGGAAATTCAAGCGGGAATTACCGGATATATTAATCTATTAGATAATCTTCAATTATAAGTATATGGCAACTTTATGGCAAAAAAATTCGCAGGCTCACGAACAGGTTTCTGCATTTACGGTGGGAAAAGACAGGGAATTTGATATGCTTCTTGCCGAAGCTGATGTCTTGGGAAATATTGCTCACACAACTATGCTTGAGTCTATCGGCTTGCTTACGCGTGAGGAAATGAATCTGGTGCATGCCGAATTGCGAAATATGTATGCTGATATTGAGGCGGGGAAGTTTATTATAGAAGATGATGTGGAAGATGTGCATTCGCAAGTGGAGTTACTGCTTACGCGAAAATTGGGTGATGTGGGAAAGAAAATTCACAGTGGTCGCTCGCGAAACGATCAGGTTTTGGTTGATTTGAAGATTTTTATGCGTGATGCGATTAAGGAAACGGTTTCCTCTGTGCAGCAATTGTTTACTACATTACAAAGTCTCAGCGAAAAACATGCTGATGTATTAATTCCGGGATATACCCATTTACAAGTGGCTATGCCGTCGTCTTTTGGTTTGTGGTTTGGCTGCTATGCCGAAAGTTTGTCCGATGATTTACAATTGCTTTTGGCGACGTATAAAATTACCAATCAAAATCCGCTGGGTTCAGCTGCGGGCTATGGTTCGTCCTTTCCATTGAATCGTACCATGACAACTGATTTGTTAGGATTTGAGGAATTGAATTATAATGTAATGTATGCCCAAATGGGACGCGGTAAGGTCGAAAAAACAGTAAGTTATGCCATTGCCTCTATTGGCAGCACTTTGTCGAAAATGGCAATGGAAGTGTGCATGTTTATGAGTCAAAATTTTGGTTTTGTAACTTTTCCCGATGAATTTACGACCGGTTCCAGCATTATGCCTCACAAAAAAAACCCCGATGTATTTGAATTGATTCGGGGGAAATGCAATAAACTACAGGCTTTGCCTGCTGAAATTGCGTATATTACAACAAATTTACCCTTTGGCTATAATCGTGATTTACAACTTATAAAAGAACATTTTTTACCCGCATTTGACGAAATTATTTCGTGTATGGAGATTGCGAATTTATTGTTTTCGCATATTCAAATTTCGGATACTATTTTGGATGATTCAAAATATGATTATTTGTTTAGTGTTGATGAAGTAAACCGCCGAGTATTGGAAGGTATGCCGTTTCGTGATGCATATAAACAAGTAGGATTGGAAATTCAGGAAGGAAAATTTAATCCGGATAAGTCTGCAAACCACACACATGAAGGAAGTATAGGAAATTTATGCACGGAAGAAATACGCAGAAAATTCAATACAATTTTTGATGAATTTAATTTTGATGTGCTGACAGAGAAAAAACGACAATTATTACAAGTAACGTCATAAGTTATGAATAAACACAATGTACTGTTATTACACAATCAGATATTATTAATTTTCTCTAAAATTCTTTCACCGTTCCGGTAGTAAGGTAAGTCGCCCCTAATTGTTGATGCAACACCGATAAAGCCGGTAGTTCGGTGCAGTGAGAAGGGTGGAGGTGCTGTATCTGCTGTGATTGTAAATATTCGACCGTTTTGCGGGTTTGTTCATCGTCTTTTTTGAGGTGAAAACCACCAATAACTGCATGTACTGTAGAAATGCCGGTTACTTGTTTTGCATATTCTATTGTGTTGCAAATGCCGGCATGAGCACAACCTGAAATAACAATGAGCGATGAATTATGAACAATGGCTAAGGCAGAATCGTCAGGTACAAAATCGGCTTTTCTGTCTTCAGTGATAAATGTTGTTGTGCGTGCTTCAAAATCGTTTGTGCGGGGAACTTCGCCTAAAAAAAAGATAGAATCGGTTATATTGTACGGCGAAGAACTTTCAATCAGCTCAAACGATGAAGTGATTTCTTCCCGGGACTGGTGTAAGCCGATGTATGAACTATCTTGTTCCCGGTATCGTTTCATGAACGAAGACGGGTGAGAAATAAGCTTTTTGTTACTGATATGTTGCAGTCCGTCACCATGATCCCAGTGACCGTGGCTGAGCACAATATAGTCAACTTTTTCCCTGAGTTTATATCCTAATTTGCTCGCATTTTGTAAAAATACATCACTGTGTCCGGTGTCAAATAAAATGCAGGTATTGTCAACTTCTATGAGATACGATAAGCCGTGTTCGGCTAAAAAACTACCACCAGCGTGGTTATCGGTTAATACGGAAAGACGAAACATGTTATATCTTTTTTAGATATGAGAATATTCTCACAAACAAATGTATTACAATTAGCTTGTTTTTCGAGTGTTTTACTCAGCTTATAATCGGTAAAAATAAGTGTATGTTGTTGGATTTCCAACAAAATTATAGACATTAAATTTCGTTTTATTTCCAGAAATTCATCATACCAAAAACACATAATTACTTTGACAAAATATGGCGGAGTTTGTGGTGTATGTAAATATTGTTGAGAAATAATGAGTAATTATGAATTTTTTGGAATTATAATTTTCTATGTGTATGTTATATTTGTGGATGTAATTTAAACGCTACATTATGGATTTCTCTGATTTGTTTGATAAAAATACAAAAAAAATTGAACCTAAATATCTTGAAAATTGTTTGGAAATAAAGAATGCACCAAATTGTTTTTGTTCGAATCCTCTTCTAACAATAGAAGAGTTTATCGAGTTTCAAAAAGAATGTTTTGTCGATAAAATTGAAAAATTTAAACCTGCAAGTATGCGAAAATTACAAAAAGCTATTCCATTATTGGCTGATTATATACTTCTTGATATATATGAAAAAAAATTATTTAATAAAAAAGATTTCACTGATATATTTAGAATTATGTATGTATGGAAATCGTCAAATATAGAGCATTCTTTATTTAGTGGTAAAATTAATCAATCAAAAGTTCTTGAAATATTTAGGTATTGTGATAAAAAAATAATATTGCATAAGAATGATTTTGAAAAACTTGATGCAACTTTAAATCTTTATAGAGGGACTGCGGGTCAATCATCTGAAGAGGCTGCTTCAGGGCTAAGTTGGACAATAGATAAAGAAATTGCAAATAAATTTATGAAGGATTATGCAAGAATGTTTCATTGTGATAGTGGTATGGTTTTGAAAGCCACCATTGATAAAAATTCTATTATTGCATACTTCACAGAAAGATTTGAATCAGAGATTATTATTGATCCTAATGACCTTGTTAATGTTACAATTAACAAAATTATTTGAGGTTATATAGCTTAATTCCCATTTAAACTAAATCTATAAATATTATTTCAAAACACACCATTTTTTTTTGCAAAAGACAAACAATACTGAATTTAAAAGTATATTCATTTGCATGTTTGTTTGTGCGTTTGTTTGTGTGTGTCGCTATCTTTTTGATGTAAAGAGATGCGTAAAAATATAATAACGGTATTATGTTTATAACTTCTTAATAAGTCTTTGTTTCCGATTTTGAAATTGAACTTTGTTAAGCGTATATTTGTTGAATAAGTTAAAGAAAATGCATATGAAAATATTAAGTGCTAAAAAATATAAGGCAAATTTAAAGTGTACGATTCATGCAACAGGGAAATTAGGGTTTAATGAAGCAGCTGCAATGGCACTTGAAATAGATAATGAAACAACTATAAAATTTGGATTTATAGAAAATGAAAGTGAAAGCGAAGAAGAAACAGATAGTTTATATTTAATTAAATCACACGTCGGAGATGAAGATGCTTTTAAGATTAATAAAGCAGGGGCTTATTTTTATGTTAACGCAAAAGCCCTATTTGACGGGTTAAAGTTAGATTATAGAAATTATAATATTATTTTTGATATGATAGATGCTTCTGAACATGGAGAAGGCGTATTTAAACTTATTAAAAGAAAAAGAAAAAGAAAAGAAAAATTATGATGTATGTTAACAAAAAAACAACAGCAAATCGAAGAGGATAGCTGTTGTTTTTGAAAGTAAATAACCTGGCGGGGAATACTTACTTGTTTTTCTGTTTATGTAATTCAAATATAAATAAATTATTTTAATAAATAGCTTTTGAATTCATAATTTCTCTTCATTTAATTTTATTAAACAGATTATATATTTTTATGTAATCATATATTTTTTAATTTTTAAAGATATTAAATTATGATAAATATTTCTATTAATCCATTGACAAATTTTATTGATTCAACGGATGCTATAAAACAACAAATAATTAAAGATATGAGGAAAGTTGATGGGAAAAGGGCATTCCATTATCAAACACTGAAATCAGTTCTTCCTAAATATGCAAAAGAAGGTTTTAGTAAAGAAGTTTTAATTGAAGCTCTTGACCGATTAAAAGGTCAAGAACAGGATACTGATTGGAAAGTTCGAAATGTTTCAAATTCAATTTTAGCTATTCGTACCTTTATTTCATCAGAGTTTCCTACATACTTTTCCAGAATAAAGTGTAGTTTTAATAAAAAAGTAGAAGTGAAGGCCTATATTATAAATGGGCTGCTTGTTCGTGTGTCTCCTGATCTTATTTTTAGATGGGAGGTTGATGGAAAGAAGTATGTTGGTGGTTTAAAATTCCATATTGGAAAGTCAAAAATTTTACCTAGTTCAACGGGAATAATGAGGGCTGTGTTAATATATGATTTTCTTAGACAAGAAGTAGCAAAAGAAGATGAAATAGTTGACTTTAGCTATTGTTTTTGTTATGATGTTTTTTATGATAATTTATATAAATCACCTACGAATTCTGTGTTTTATTTAAGAAAACTTAAACAGGCTTGTACTGAAATTAAAAGTTTATATATGTCAGCATAGAATTTTATTACTAGGGTGTTGATAACATTATCAACACCCTTTTAATTAACTTTGTTTTGTGTATAATAATTCAGAAGCAAAAAGCCTCTTTTTTTAATACAGTAAAAGCACATTATTTTCTCACACCAACACCAGCACCAAAATCTGAGCAAGTAATATCCGCATAAACATTGTAAGCGGGTATACCGTTGCATATGCTGTTGCCTGTGCCTGAACAGGGGCTATTGCGTTGGCAAATTCCAGTGCGGGCGGATCGGTCATGGAACCGGCAATAATACCGCAAATGGTGAGGTAGTTATATTTCAGGAAATAGGCAATTATGCCAACTACAAAAATGGGCACAAATGTGATAATTGCTCCATACATCATCCACATATAGCCGCCGTTTGTAATGGTTTCTATAAAGTTCTTTCCGGCACCGAGACCTACACAGCCGAGAAAAAGGACAATACCGAGCTCGCGGATAAATAAATTGGCACTTGGTGCCATGTAAAAATCAAACTTACCAATACGTCCTTTGTGTCCGAGTATAAGGGCTACAATAAGAGGACCTCCTGCTAAACCTAATTTTGCCGGAACGGGTAAGCCGGGAATGAATATGGGTATACTGCCGACTATAATACCTAAAAATATTCCAATGAAAAGGGGTAATAGATTCGGGAGTGCAAGTGAACGTTGTGAGTTCCCGAGATATTTGGTTACCTCATCAATAATGCGTCTTTGGGCAACAACGCATACGGTATCGCCAAATTCTAAAGTCGATTTTTTGTTTGGCATAATCTCGTTTCCACCACGAAAAATACGGGTAATGTTTGCCGGAAATTGTTCGGAAATCCCAATTTGTTGTAATGTTTTTCCGGCTACAGATTTATTGGTTACCAACACATGTCGCATGGTAAGGTTCCCGGTAATTTCTACCCGTTCGGTTTTCGACACGGTGCCGACTTTTAATTCTAATTCTTCGAACATTTCTGTGCTCGAAACACCATACAGTATATCATTTTTTTGTAGTATGACATTTTTATGGGAAATAATAAATTCATTGTTTCGTAAGATGCGGGAGAATACAAATTGTGTGTCAAGTGATTTTTCGAGTAATGCTATTGTTTTGCCAATAATGTTTGGGTTTTGTACCTGTATTTGAATTGCCTCTGCTTTGCCGGAAAGCCCGGTAACTTCACGGTTATATTCTTCAATTTCATGTGTGATTTTAATCTTGAAAAATACGCGTATGAGCGACATAACTAGAATAATACCGATAATGCCAAAGGGATATGCTACGGCATATGCCATTCCGGTGGTATTTACTGCATGTTCTGCATTTGGTAATTGGTCTTGCAAAACCGATTGGGCTGCACCAAGACTGGGCGTGTTTGTTACTGCACCTGATAATATGCCGGCAATTACTTCTACGTCTATGTCCCATATTGATTGAATGAGTAAAGCAATGCCAAAACCGAGAAATATAACAGAGAGTGAAAGAATATTCAGCTTTATGCCATTGTTGCGAAACGAAGATACAAAGCGGGGACCAATGTCTAAACCTATAGAAAACACAAACAGAATTAAGCCGAATTCTTTTACAAAATGCAGCACTTCGGTATGCATTTCGGCTCCTAGGTGACCTAATAAGATACCCGAAAATAACACGCCGGCAATACCTAATTTCACATTAAAAACTTTAATTTTTCCGAGTAAAATACCCGAAATGCTTATAAGTGCTATAAACAATAATGTGGAAGCTATTCCTTGTTGGGTAAATAATTCAAAAATATGTGTTTTCATAATAAAATTAAATATGCATTAATATTGTAGTAAACATATAAATTGTTATACTAAATAATGCCGGAGATTGAAATGAAAACATAAGAGTAAGAAAAAAACTTAAACGTATGATGCAGCTTCAAATCGCGAAAGCATTATCGAAAAAATATACAGCAGGTCTCCTGACTTATGCTTTTTTGTTTACCCACCTTCCCATTTGCACAAACAAACAGTGTTTATTTGAGCACTACTTACAGCAATTACAGTTGCGCGACAGCTCGTGATTTTCACACGATTCCCTTTATTCCTTGTTACAGGAACTCTATATTCAGTAAAAAATGAACTCTATTTTCATGCAAATATATATTCTTTTGTTGTATAAATAGAGTAATTATATTTTTTTATGGGTGGTAATGAACATTAATTTTAACAATTGATAATTGTTCAATTATAAATACCACCATACCTCAACAGTGGTCGAAGACCCTGTTGATGGTGAATGCTATTGTGATGCGTATTACAAAGCACGTTATTCTGAATATAGCAAAGCGGAATGTGAGAACCGGAACAAAGTGGAGCTCAACGAAGTTAATCTCATGCTTTGAAGAAGGCATAAGGCAAGAGGCACAAGGCAAAAACTAATATTTCATATCTAACACCTAATATTTATTGTTACCACAGAGTATCTAACAATTAACAAATGATAATTAACAATTTCATTTCATACTTGACATTTAAATTTTTTACCCTTCAACCAAAAACCCTTCAACCTTTTCACCTTTAAATTCAGAGATTAACTTTGTTGAACTCCACTGCGTTTCGTTCGCAATGACCTGTTAGGAAGGATAAGGCAAAAACTAATATTTCATATCTAACACCTAATATTTATTGTTACCACAGAGTATCTAACAATTAACAAATGATAATTAACAATTAATTTATACTGCCTTTTCAAGGCGATGAAAACAAGGTGCTATTTATTTACCCAAGGCGTTGCCGTTGGGCTGAATTAGTATAGGCTTTCAGCCTAATTACTCAATTTGATATCTATCAGGCATTTTCTTCGGAAACACTGTCAGGACCTGCGGACGCTGACAGGTTTCTTTGCACCGACGGTTCATTGAGGCATAAGCTAATATCTCATATCTCGCCACCAATAACCTAAAACCGATAACCATTAAGGCGTAAGGCACAAACTAATATTTCATCTGATTATTTAACAATTAACAATTGATAATTAACAATTATTTATTGCCCTTTTATCATTTGTCGTTTTCTATCGTGTTCGTTTAACAATATTTTACGAATACGAAGCGATTTTGGTGTAATTTCCAAATACTCATCACCACGTATATATTCCATATGTTCTTCCAAAGACATAAGTATTGGAGGTGTAATATTTGTTTTGTCATCTGCACCGGACGTACGCATATTGGTAAGTTTTTTACTTTTGCCTACGTTTATAATCAAGTCAGTTTCACGAATATGTTCGCCAATAACCTGTCCTGCATACACTTCGTCGCCGGGAGTAATAAAGAATTTTCCACGGTCTTGTAATTTATCAATTCCATATGCATAGGTAGGTCCTGTTTCCATTGCTATAAGAGCCCCATTTTTGAGGGTATTTATTGCACCTTTCCACGGTTCGAATGCAGTAAAACGATGCGACAATATGGCTTGTCCTTCTGTTGCCGTAAGAATTGCATTGGTAAGTCCAATTAATCCGCGAGAAGGAATTGTGAATTCAAGATGCGCGCGCTCGTTTTTCGAAATCATGTGTTGTAATTCGCCTTTTCGTTGGCTCATTAATTCAATTACTTTTCCCGAAAATTCATCTGGCACGTGTACCGATGCGGTTTCTACCGGTTCGTGTTTTACACCGTCAATTTCTTTGGTAATTACCCGTGGTTGTCCGACTTGTAATTCGTATCCTTCGCGACGCATAGTTTCTATAAGTACCGAAAGGTGCATAATGCCCCTGCCGAACACAAGTAAAGAGTCCGGAGAGTCGGTTTCTTCGATACGCATTGCAAGGTTTTTTTCGAGTTCACGAAACAGTCGTTCACGAATATGGCGGGATGTTACAAATTTTCCATCTCTTCCAAAAAATGGCGAGGTGTTGTTGGTAAACACCATCGACATGGTTGGTTCATCAATCGGGATAAACGGTAATGCTTCCGGATTCTCTACATCGGCAACGGTGTCGCCAATATCAAAGCCTTCGAGACCAATAATAGCACAGATTTCACCGGATTTCACTTCTGTTGTTACTTTTTCTCTTCCGAGTCCTTCGAAAATAAACAATTCTTTTACTTTCGATTTGATAATTGAGCCGTCTCGTTTTACCATCGAAACGGTTTGTCCGGGACTAACACTTCCCCGGCTAATTCGTCCGATAGCAATTCGTCCGGTATATGAAGAATAGTCTAATGAGGTAATTTTAATTTGCAATGTACCTTCTTGCTGTTTCGCCGAAGGTATATGCTCAACAATAGTATCGAGCAAATAACTGAAATCAGTAGTTGGCTCATTCCAATCAGCAGCCATCCAACCATCTTTTGAAGACCCGTATACTGTTTGAAAATCTAATTGTTCTTCGCTTGCTTCGAGATTACACATTAAATCAAACACTGCTTCATGTGCCGATTCGGGATCACAATTGGGTTTATCTACTTTATTAATTACAACTAAAGGTTTTAAATTTAGTTCTATTGCTTTTTCGAGCACAAACCGGGTTTGTGGCATTGGTCCTTCAAATGCATCTACGAGCAACAAAACGCCATCTGCCATATTAAGTACCCGTTCTACTTCACCTCCAAAATCGGAGTGACCGGGGGTATCTATAATGTTTATTTTGAAACCTTTATACCGAACCGACACGTTTTTTGATAAAATAGTAATACCGCGTTCTCGTTCAAGGTCATTATTATCAAGAATTAAATCGTTTACTTCTTCGTGTTCTTGAAAAGTTTGTACTTGGTGCAGAATTTTGTCTACTAAAGTTGTTTTGCCATGGTCAACGTGAGCAATAATGGCAATGTTTTTAATTTTTTGCATGTTTTTGTAATATATATCTCCCGTACTATTTCGGGGGTGCAAATTTCTATATATTTTTGGGGAAAACAATGTTTTTAATATTTTTATTACCAAAATGTATCATTATATCCCTAGAAAAATGAAAAAACTTTACTTATTACTGTTTTGTGTGTGTTTTTTTTCTTCTTTTAGTGGTTTTGCTCAGAACGAAAATAATGTTCAAACTGTTCGGGGTAGCATTGTCGATGAAACAACACAGTATTCTCTTATTGTACCCTCGGCAAGCTTATTCTAAATGTTGTTCCTTTGTGGCTGTCTGAAGATTTTACGTAAATTTTTCCCTTGTGAAATTCTTCAATAATACGTTGTGCCAAACTCAATCCAAGTCCCCAACCTCTCGTTTTGGTAGAAAAACCGGGTTTAAATATCTGTTTGTATATTTTTCGCGACATGCCTTTGCCGGTGTCCTCAATGTCTAAATATACCTGTTTTTCGTTTGCAGAAATGTATAGTGTAATATGTCCGTTTCCTTGCATTGCATCAATTGCATTTTTGCAAATATTTTCTATTACCCATCCAAATAGCGAACTGTTTATATGCACAATACAATTTTTTTGTAATTCCGAAACTGTATACTGAACTTTTGCCGGACTACGTTGTTTCATATATTCTATGGCATGAATAATAACAGAATAAATATTCTCGGCACCTAATTTTGGTTGCGAACCGATTTTTGAAAATCGTTCGGTAATGGTGTCTAAGCGTGTGATGTCTTTGTTGATTTCCTGAAGAATTTCTTCGTCAACATTTTGTTGTTTAAGAATTTCTATCCATGCCATGAGCGAAGAAATGGGGGTTCCTAATTGATGTGCCGTTTCTTTTGACATACCTACCCATACTTGGTTTTGTTCGAATCGCTGCGATGAGCGAAATGCATAGTATGCAAAGGCAAGCAAGGAAATTGAAATAAGTATGAGAATGTAGGGATAGTAACTTAATCGGGTAAGTAGCAAAGAGTCTTCATAAAAAATATAGCTAAGTGTCTGTGTATTATTTTTTATTGCTATCGGCTCGTTATGGTCTCCCATTTCTTGAATGGTTTGTAATAATTTATGTTGAGAATTGACTCTGGCGGAATCTATATTTCCATAGGCAATAACTTGTAATGAATCGGTTGTAGTAATGAGTACCGGAACTGATACAGAATTTTTTACAACCTCTTCAATAAATGATTGTACCATATCGTTCATTACTGATTGCAGTTCCGAAAAAAGTCGCGAATCAGTATAATACAGATAATTTATTGGTTTGTTGTCGTAGGTAATAGAAATTGGCGGATACTTCGTAAATGCTTTGCGAAGCGAATCGCTCAATGGGGTATGCAATGTAATTGGAGTATGTAAATTAATGCTGTCGACAATAATGTTTTTTGAATTTGTCATAATAATTGGGATATTTTTGTTCCCTTTAATTATTTGCAACAAAAACGTTAAAAAGTCTGGATTTTCGGTTTGAATAATTAATTTTTGTGCTTCAGACCACAGTTCCACTTTTTTTCGTTCATCGTGGGCTAATTTTATAAATAATTTATTTGTGTAGTCAACAAGGGCATATCTCCGTTGAACAGCTTCTGCCCACAGCATTACCTGCTTGCGTTCATCGGTTTTTATGTTCGAAATGGTATTGTTGAGCAACAATATAAATAATCCAACAATACATAGGGCAAGAATAAATAACCACGTTTTTATTTTATTTTTTGAGGAGTATTGCATTATGCATTAATCAAATTGAATTTCAAAATCTGTTTGTATCGGTTCTTCCTGTTCTTTTTCATTTTTTTGTTTTTCAGTAGCATTTTTATTAAAAATCTCTTGCCAATCATCTTTTTGCCGTTGAAACCCTTCTTTTACGTGTTCAAGTTTTTGTTTGAAGTCAAAATCAATAGAAAATTTGTCGGCATTTCCGATTATTTTCACGGGAATTCGCATGTCACCATCTGTTGTTTGTTCTATTTCACCAAAATCTTCCATATTGTTGTTTTTACGAAATCGGTTCGAAAGAGTTTTTTTCATGTCAACCGACAGAAAATATTGAAAATTACCACTTAAAGAATGTTTCCCGGATAATACCATTTGAAATGCATTGGTAATAATATCCATTTTGGGAATGTATAAGGTGTCTTGTTTTATGAGAATGGTGTTATGCATTTCTTTAAATTCGACGGTGTTGAATTCTTCAACTTTGAGTTTGCTTCCCATTTCAATAAATGGCTCAAAGTCCGAAATACTCCCGTCTTTTATGAGAACGTCGGCAACTATGTACATTTGTGGATATATCGGTTCCCAATTCTTGTTCAGGATAACGTTAAATGAAATATCGCTGGTAATGTTTCCGTCAATTTGTTCTTCAGTAAGAAATTCTTGATCAAAATTATTAAATGTTTTAAAAAGCTGTTTGGTCGACACATCTTGTATGAATATGTTTCCTTCACATATAATATTATTATGTCCGTAGCGAACTTTTGTTGTTGCTTTGCATGTTCCGTTAAGAGATTCAAATTTTGCATGTTTAAAAGCAATAACATTATCCGAAAATTGCAATTCACATTGTACATTTTGCAAATCGTATACATCATACACAAATCGTTGTGATGAACAGAAAATTCGACCTTTATGCGTTGAGGTATTTTTTGGGTCTCCTAAGGATTCGTAGTGAGAAACAAAAGGATTTGCGTCAATTGATTCGATGTATGCTTTTACATCATACTGTGCATGTTGTGAGTCAAAAAATAAGGCCGGCAAAAACGAGGTAATGGTGCCGGAAACTACAAAAGGGCTTTTTTGTATGAGACCCTGTATTGAATCGATTGCAATTTGTTCATTGCTGAGAGAAAATGTTCCGGAGACGTCAGACAAATTGTAGGGAGAATCATCTGGTGCCGAAAGATTGAAATTGGAAATAGTGCCGGCAAACTCAAGTTTGGTTTTAGTAAAAAAGTGTGCTGAAAAATCCGTTAATTCCGAAAGCTTTCCGTGCCAACTAATGATTCCGGATGTTGTGCCACTCATACTGTATCCCTCTGATGAAATAATATCTTCAAAAGATTCTAATGTGCTTTTGATTGTTCCTTCGAGTTTTATGTCGGGATTGTCAAAATCTAAAACGGATAAGGTTCCTAAGAATGAATTTTCTTTGTATGCTGCCTCTACATCTGCTTTGTAGAGTGAATACTTATTTGTTTGTGTAATATCATTACTTGAGATTATGCCGGTTCCGTTGAATGTTATTGTATTTTCATCAATGTGTAAAGAGCCATTTTGTGCCGAAAAATTTGTTTGTAATGCCAGTGAACGATTGGCTTGTGTAGAACCCGAAATGGTGCCGTTTAACTTCAAATTTCCGGTAAATTCATAGCTACGAATGCTTGACGAAATGAAATCGGGTAGTGTTCCCGAAAAAGATGGTATGTCTGAAATGTCTGCCGAAAAGTGTAGCATTATTTCGTCCGAATCGGCAATTGTGCCTGAACCTGAAATGGTGAAATCGTTATTGTTGATTTGAATGTGAGTAAGATGAAGGCTGTCATTTTTTTGTTCAATTGTAAAGTTTGCAGTAGCTGTAATAGGGTTTATAAATGTGTCGGGGTGTATAATTAAGTGTGTGTGTGCGACTTCTGCTTTTCCCGAAAGAATAAATCCCGAAGGGGTGAAGCTTCCCGAAATGTCTGCATCTGAAATATGTACTCGTTCGTATAATTTCGTTTCAATATCAAAATACCGGAATGATGTGTTGTCTAATGAAATTTTCGAAAGTTCCAGAAAGGTTTCCGATGTTCTGTCGGATGATTCTTTGAGAAACATCCAATTGTGCTTATTTTGAGAATCGTAAATGAAATTTATATGAGCATTGTGAATTGAGATTTTTCGTACATTAAATTTTTTTTGTAAAAAATCGAAGGGGTTGAATGCAAAATTTATGGTTTCGGCATATAATGCGGTGTCTGTATTGCATGAGGCATAGTGTGGTTTACCGGTTTCGGTTGAAAGGGCAATCACTGTGTGTAATTGAATAGAAATATTCGGAAAATTACTAAAAAAAGACAAATCAACTTTTTCGGTAGTTACGGTTCCGTCAATTTGTTCACCTAATTCTTGACTTACAAATTCTATTATCTCCTCACGATACATGTATGAAATAATACTTGCTACAATGCCGAAAAAAGCTATTATACCAACAATCCAGATGCTTATTTTTGTTATTTTTCGCTTCATATCTCTCAGTGCAAAACTATTGTTTTGTATTATTAAACTGATAAACAGACAATTTATTCAAAAATACTATATATATTTCAATAAGAATACTGTAAAGGAACTATTTTTTAAGATGAGGGTATTTCTCGTGTATGCTTGCATTATTTCCAATTGTTTCGTAACTCAGGTAGCATAATATCGTCTTTTATCATATACGAAACCGGATAATCTTTGATTATGAGCTTGTAGAAATAGTATGCTTCTTCGCGTGTACGAAAATCACCAACGCGAATTTTGAAAATGGGAGGTTGATATATAACGTATGTTTTAAGATCGGGATATTGTGATAAAAATTCTGAACGAACTTTTAATGCGTCGGAACGAGTTTCTTTGCCGGTGGAGTTGTATATTTGGATTCGCCAACCGATAATACTGTTTTCTTGTGCTTCGTTGTTTTGAATATGTCGTGCGACTAATTCGGTAATAAGTGGATCTTGATATATATGAATAGACCCTTGTTCCGCATTTTTTATGGTATGCAAGCTTGAAAATACTTGTGTGCTATCTTCAGAATTATTGTCTTGAGCGTAGGTGAAAAATGCAAAAAAAAGTGCTATAAAAATAAATAAGTACCGCATAGTTTTTATATTATCTGATTACAAATATACATGATTCCGTTATATATACTGATGTTTTATGTTAATTTTTGACTTGAATGGGGGCGTGAACACAAAAAGAGACAGCCGAAAAATGCAAAGAAAACTAAGCCGTTAATCGTGTCGAGCATATCTTCGTTTAAAAATGAAATTACAACAATAACCGTCCAACTGATTGCTAAAGTTTTTTTGCTTTGAAATCCTTTATAAAAAATAATTAGTAAGGACGCTGTAATAATTATAAAACCTACAATTCCATACTGCAATAAAAACAAAACAAACTGATTGTGTGGTTTGTGCCAATATTGCTTCGGAAGACGGATGTCTTGTTGCGGATATTGTGTGTGTAATTCAGAAACCACATAAGCAGGTCCAGTTCCCCACACAGGATATTTTTTAATGACTTCAATTGCACATTTTACAAACTCGAATCGTTGGGTAACAGAATGCCCGGCAGGACTGTTGCCTTGTAAATAAGTATGAAATTCCCACACGGTTTCGTAAATACGGTTTCGTAAATTATAATTTTGTGCAAATCGATAATTGGTTAATCCATTTTCTATGTGAGAAATATCAGTTTTAGTAAGTTGTTTAAGTCCGGATGCATCTTTTCGGAGATTTTTTGATGTCATATACCGAATGAGCGTACTTTTAATTGGCTGTTTCTTTTTATCATACGATTTGAGCGAAATCGAACTGTATTTATGCCATGAATCAAAAAGTTCTTTTTTGCAAATGTACAGGTTTACCCAATGTCCGTTTTCGATAATTCCGTTCGCAGAAAATTTTTGGTATGGATTGTCTAAAAGTGTTACAGAATCAAGTTCTGCAACTTCAATTGTGTCGGGATTGGTAAAGAGAGTAATTTCTTCGTAGAGAATAACAGTAATATAGGCAAAAAGAAACACTATAATGCTGAATGAAATGACTTGTATGTGTGCTTTTTTGTGTTGTAATGTATATGAAAAAGCACTGACAACCAATAATGTGATAAATATTATGTAACCGGTAATAGAGCCTACGTAGAAAATGAAAAATATGAGCCAGAGCAAACAGGCAATAAGAATATTGTTTTGTTTTTGTGTAAAGTGTTTTGTACGTGAAAAAAAGAGGTAATAGGCACAAATAGCAATTCCCATAAGTGTATAAAGTGCTATGCGAATGTATGACATGAAAAAGCTGATGTTTCGTATATCAGTGTAATCGCTTTGAAATAAATGAAATTGCACAAAATTAAACAGTGTGTTTGTGGTAATTGAAAATAAAAAAACAAGGACAACAGAACGAAATTGTATATGAGTCAGTTTTTCCCGACTACCAATAACGAGTGCATATACAAGGAGCGGTGCATTTTGCCATATTTCTTTAAACGCATCTTTTTCAGGAATCTGAATTGCAGACCATGCGAGAATCACCGCATAAATCATAAGAAATGCTATGGGTGTGACAGACGAAAATAAGCGATTGAATTTCTCTTTATAATTACCTTCGAGAATCCAAAAACTGAGTAAAAAGTAAGAGGAAAGTGTGACGAATAAATTACCCCACACGAGGAGTAATGACGAAAAAATTAAAATTCCGAAATAAATACTTGTATTTATTTTTTTGTCTAAAAACCACATGATTATATCTCACCCTCGTTTGTAAATTCCGAAATATTTATTCTTGCCTAAATAAGTGGATATAGCCACCTGTTTCATGACGTTCATCTTTTTTGTCTGAAAAAATAACATAATAATAAGTTCCTGAAGGACAATCTCTTCCGGCATTATCTTCGCCTGCCCAGGTAATCGTTTGGGCCTCTTTTGTATACACTAAATCTCCCCAGCTGTTGTACACATATACCGTAAAAAGGTCAATACCGTTGGTGTTGAAATAAAACACCTCATTTTCGTCATTTCCTCCCGGCGTAAATATGTTTGGTATTTTTGCATCTCGATTTTTGACATCATTTTCTGTACGAGTTTCTTCGGTAAAAAAGTAGTCGGTAACCGGAATAATAACATGTTGAGAAGCAACGCATTCCCACAAATCGTGATAATCTATCACCTCACTATCTTCAAACTGTGAAGTGTCAAGTGCAATTTTGAGCTTTACGTAATATCCCGGATCATAATTTTCGAGCGGAAATGTGAATAAATAAGTTAAAGAATCGGTGTTGAATTCATAAATCTGTTTGGTGGGTTCATTGTTTTCGTCACTGTTATAAATTTCCCAATAGTACGTCCAATAATCAAGCTTATGAGGTTTAAAATTCTCTCGGTCAACTTGTAAATTATATGAAAAAGATTGAAGTGGAGCGGGTTGTTCCATTGTGCTTGGGTCATCTATTTCATAGGTAAAGTTGTTACCCGAAACGAGCGGACTATAAACAACAATTTCTTTTGTATTTTCGGGACTGTCATAATTGTCGGCATCAATTCGTATTTGAGCAATTTTTTCTACATTATCGCCACCCAAATACGTAATTTGTATATCGACAGAATCGGAGGTTTCCGAATTTTTTATAACCGAAATGATGTTTTGATTGTAAATACTGTCAGGAATTGATGCTTTGTTTATAAGCTGAAGATGTACCGTGTGTCTGCCATCTTGTGTGTAGGTGTATTCAAAATCATCTTCGTTTTTTACAATGTTTTGTTCGGTGTTAGGTTCTCCCGATTCCCATACGTATAAGCATTCCCCATCACAGGTTGATTTATTTCTGAAAATGGCAGTTGTGTTTTTTTGTGGAATTCCATTGGCACGTTCGGTGTAGCACATTATATTTTTTCGAGAATCAAGTAGTTGAAAATCAGCTGTGTTTTGCCCATAAACTGAGACAAAAAGAAAAACAAGTGCCCAACAAATAATATGTTTTATCATATAGATGTATTAATTACCATTATACTCACAAAGAGAATAACGCAAAAGTACGTAATTTATTGATATACTAAAACACGCACATGTAATTTCTTGTATAAAAAAGTTGATTCTCTGCATTACATTTTTCACTAGAGCTCGCTATTATTCAAAAATGTGCCTCGATAATCAACTCCTTCTCTTAATTCGTCTATGTTGAACAAGATTCTGAACAGTGAAAATCACCCTATTCGCAACATTCATTTTCCGGATCTATGTGAATTGTTGCCACAATATTGAGTTGTTTATACACTGCTAATTCTAATGAATTCGATATATCGTGAGCTTGTTTAATGCTCATTGCATCGGGTAAACAAATATGAAAGGTTACTTCTTTGTGTACGCCGTAATTATGTAAATGAATGTGGTGTACCTGAACATCTTTGTTGAGCGTGTTCTTGCATATGTTTTTAATTTCTGTATCTAATTTTTGGTCTGCTGTTTCACCAATAATACTCGAAATGGCTTCTTTAATAATGTCGAATGCCGTGTATAAAATGACAAGCGAAACGAGAAATCCTAATAAAATATCTATCCACCATACATAGGGAGCTGCAAATATGCCAATAAGGATTATTAATGAGGTAATTGCATCGCTTCGGTGGTGCCATCCGTCTGCTTTGAGTGCTTGGGAATCGCTTTTGTTTCCGATGTTGAAACTATATTGTGCCAGACCTTCTTTTATTACGAGTGACACAATGGTAATGATAATAGCAAATCGTGAATAATGTACAACTTCATGATTTAAAAATTTGTCGTATGATTCAATAAAAAAATTGATGGAAATAAGCAACAATAAAAATCCTATAAACAGTGTGACAATAAGTTCTATTCTTCCATGTCCAAAAGGGTGCTCTTTGTCTGCCGGTTTTTTTGCAAACCACATGCCAACAAGTAAAATAACGGAGCTTATAGAATCCGATAATGTGTGCCATGCGTCGGCAATAAGTGCAACCGAATCGGTCTGAACGCCGGCTATGTATTTTCCGATAAATAATGCACTATTTACTACTATGGCAATAATAGCAGTTTGCATGACAAGTTTGTTTCTGTTTTCTTGAGACATATCGGTGTAAAATTATTTTTTTCGAAATACTGACGAATGTAATACATCATAATCGTTATATGCAACTTTGAGTGCAAAAAATATTTGCAGGCAAATACTCAAAAAGCCAGAGCACAGTATTGCAAGCATAATGGCAATTTGGTATTTAATAGCTATTGTTGGCGATGAGCCTCCTAAAATTTGTCCGGTCATCATGCCCGGGAGCGAGACTAAACCAATGGTTGCCATTTTTGCAATGGTTGGCATAAATGTGATGCGTATAGTATGAACTATTATTGGGAGCAGTGCTTCTGTTTTGCTCGCTCCCATGCCAATCATACTTAAATAAGTATTGTTTTCGGTGTGTGCTGTTTTGCAAAAACTCGAAAGCACAAAAATATTTATCCCGAGAATATTACCCAAAATCATACCCCCGACTACTATAATGTATTGAGCATCAAAAATATGTTCTATTTGTATAATCACCGAATTAAAAAATATGAGCACGACAGAATAAGGGATAATGATAGAAAGAATGACAGATTTCCAGAACAATCGATACGAAATTTTGCTCGATTGAATGATGGCCAAGCCGGCAATACTTGCCATAAGTAATCCATATGTTATATTGAGCCAAGTATTGTTGAGTTTGAATAAAAATTCTAAATATACTGCAACTAAGGCAAGTTGTAGGGTCATCCTGCCGGTAGCTATAAGTAAATCTGTAACAAATCCAAGACGCAAATATATCCCGACAAGTACTACCGGAATAAGTAATACAAATGCCCACAACATCGACCAATATGATATATCAACGGCTCCCATTAAGGTCTATTTGTGTAAATAATTTTGAATCCCAACTTTTGTCGTGTGTTACGATAATCATGCTTGCATCAATTTCTAAAATATGCTGTACGCAGGCAGTTTTTGTATCCTCGTCGAGTCCGTTAAACGGCTCATCGAGAAGCCATATGGGTTTGTTTAGTAATATACCAATACACAATCCTATTCGCTGACGTTCACCTCCCGAAAGGGAACTTATGTTTTGCAATAATATGCTTTTGTGAAGAAAACAGCTGTGTAGTACTTTTAAAATTGTGTGTTCGTCACAATTGATTGAATTGTGTTGAAATGCACAAATTGATTCTATGGTGTGCTGCACGGTTTCTTCGTGAAAATGAATGTTTTGGTGAAGATAAAATATCTGCGAACGAATAGCATGAATTGTTTCGGGAGAAACAATAGTGTCGTTGACTGAAATTTCTCCTGAATATGGCGTAAAACCCATTATTGCTTTTATAATAGAACTTTTTCCACTACCTGAATTTCCGTGCAAAATTGCTTTTTCTGAAGTCTTAATGTGACAGGAGAAATCGTGCACAATAGCTTGTTTATTAAATGATATGGTAACTGAATTGCAGTTAATCATTAGGTGAAAATTTTTTGATTAGGGAATAGTTCCGGTTTAAATATTTTCAAATGAAGTTCTGTGCCGTCAAACACTGCATATGATGTGTTTGTAATCCAATTTCCTGTATTAATGTACGAACTCGTTTCACTTATTTGTTTGTTAACCGTAATGTGGCGATGCCCGAAAATAAAGTAATGTATATTTTCTGTTTGAAGGATGTCTTTTGCATACAGAAGTTGCCATTCTTTATCGTCTCCAAAATAAGTGCCCGATTCGTATACTTTTGCTTTTCTGTTGTGCGACGACCATCGGTGAGCTATGCCAAATGCTGTGTTGGGGTGAATTCTGCTAAAAAGCCATTGTAATATGCGATTGCTGAAACAGGCATAGAGAAAGTTCATTCCTTTGTCGTATGTTCCCAAGGCATGCCCATGGTGAATATAGAATTTCTTGCCACCGTATTCCCGAATAATAGGTTTTTCGAAAATTTCAACACCAATTTCTGAGCTTAGGTATGATTTATACCATTGATCATGATTTCCTTTGAAAATATATACCGGAATGCCATCATCAACAAATTCAGCAAGTTTGCCTAAAAATCGTATGTGTCCTTTGGGTACAACCCATGTGTATTCGTACCAAAAATCAAAAACATCTCCTAAAAGGTAGAGCTCTTTGCATGTAGGTTTTATGCTGTCTAACCATTCTATGATTAGTTTTTCACGTTCTTTACCTGATTGAATGTCAGGATATCCCAGATGAAAATCTGATGCAAAATATATGTTTTTTCGTGTATTCAATACTATTTCTTTTTCATCAAAAATATTTAAAAAATTATGAATAGCAACTAAGAGAGAGCCTTTTATTTTTTTATCATCAAATAATGGCAGTTTGTATATTATTTTTTGAAAAACTACGTTACAAACATACTTTTACGGAAGTTTATAAATAAAAAAATAAAGGTATGGAAACAAAAAGTCTTTTAGTAGGTGCTTTACTCGTTGTAGTTGGCATGTTGTTAGGTTTTACAATTAGTGTAGTAAGTGTACAAGATGTTCCGTGTAGAGCGGGAGGAAAATATGCTCCGGGTTTTTATTCCGGCAAAGCACATCATGGCCAGCAAGGTAATCATTGCCGTGGGAGGAAAGACGGTAAAGGCGATCGAAACTCGTATCGTTCGTTTGATGCTTGTGTGTATGATTTAGATTTAACTGACGAACAAAAAACTAAAATTGAAAAAATTCATGCAGAACGCGATGCTCGTCGCAAAGAGCACAGAAAAGCATTTCGTGCAGAACGCGAGCAGGTGTATGAGCAAATTAATGAAGTGTTAAACGAAGAACAACAGAAAGAATTTTCGGAAATGCGCGAAGAACGACGCTCTCAATTTAAATGCAAAAATAGGTTTTAAGGTTTTATTTTTGTTTTAAATGCGTTGGGGTTGTCTTGAAAAAGACAGCCCCTTTTTTGTTTTGGTAAATAAAGGAACACAAAACGTGATAATCCGAGTTGTCACATAAGTTATGTTCCGTCAGAGGACAGACAGAGTCTACCTGAATGGTGGACACAGTGTGGCAAAATGTGGAAATGACAGGTGAAAATCAAAAAGCCCCGAAACGTTTGACAGAAACAACTTTGGGTGGGGCTCAAAGAAATAGCCCCGAAGCGGGCAATATAAATAGCTCAGGGTAAGGTCCTGAGAAAAAAAACGAAGAACAAGTAAGATGAAAAGTTTACCCCTTCCCCGAATTATGAGTAGGTAGGTCACAGAAAATCAAACAAAATTTATTTAAATTCTTGTATTTCGAAAAGAAAAGAAGTATTTTACATAATTAAACCAATTTTTCCCCATTAAAAATGCGCATACACTTTGAACACAAAATAGGGCTTATATATCTTATAGTAGGAAGCTTGTGGATATATTTATCCGATTCTTTTTTTGGAAATCTGATAACTGATACTGAAATATTGACACAATTTAATATTATAAAAGGTGGCTTGTTTGTGTTTGTTACCAGTTTCTTATTGGTCTTGTTGTTACGAAAACATATGAATAAAATTCGTAAAGCCGAACAGGAGAATCACGAAAAAAATGAAGAGATTGAAAAACAAAATAAAGCCTATCAAAGAATTAATAAAGAACTCGTGTCGGCAAAACAAAAAGCAGAAGAAAGTGATAGACTCAAAACCGCTTTTCTTCGTAATATGAGTCATGAAATTCGCACGCCTATGAATGCTATTATAGGTTTTTCTTCTTTATTGTCTGAAGAGAATAATAATCCTGAGGTAATTAAGGGTTATGCGGAAATAATAACGAAACGCAGTGATGATTTGCTCGAAATTATTGATAATATAACCGAAATTGCACGTATAGAATCGGGTGATAAAATAGTAAATAAAGAAAATATTCAAGCAAGTTATCTTTGTAATGAAGTTGCTCAGATTTTCGAGGAGTATAAACAAAAATATAATAACTATAAGGTGTCATGCGAATTTCAAAATAAAGCATATATCGAAGACAAAGTTATTTATACCGATAAGGTGATGATATTACAAATTTTTCGGTATCTTATTGATAACGCATGCAAGTATACCGATGCAGGTAAAATTGAAATAGGATGCAAACAACATGAAGGAAAATCCTTATTTTTTGTATCGGACACCGGTATTGGAATACCACATGAATTTAAGGATGTCATTTTTAACCGTTTTCAACAAATAGAACATGATGATGCTCATCTCAATAGTGGCACAGGTTTGGGCCTATCTATTGCAAAAGGGCTTGTGGATCTATTGGGTGGTGAAATGTGGTTTGAGTCGCAACCCGATATTGGAAGCGTATTTTATTTTACCGTGTAACACCCTCTCTATCTCTATTTTTCTTGTTGTATGTTTACAAATGTTTTCCAATAGTTTCTATTAAATCTCGAGCACGGTATGGTTTTGCAAGATAATGGTCGCAGCCGGCATCAAAACAGTTAATTTTTGCTTCGGAGTTTGCGTATGCCGTTTGTGCAATAATCGGAATATTCGGATTTATTTCTTTGATTTTTTGAGTTGCTTCGTACCCGTTAATTTTTGGCATTTGAATATCCATAAGGATAACATCAATTTCTCGTTGGTTTTCACGATATGTGTTAATAGCCTCTTCCCCGTTACGAACCCAAATAACAGACATCTTGGTTTTTTTCAATATTTCTTTTACATAGTCATAATTGTCTTGCTCGTCTTCTGCAAGAAGAAGCGTTTTGTGTGACCAATCTATGTCTGCATTATCTTCTGTATTTTGTGAAGAGGTATCTGTTTTTTTCAGACCTTTCATTTTTTCTATGGGTAATGAAAAATGAAAAATCGTGCCGGTATTTACAACAGATTCAACCCACATTTTTCCGCCTAAAAGGTCTACCAATTTATGTGAGAGGTACAGTCCTACCCCGTTGAATCCGAATTTCCCGTCGTACGATTTAAATCGTTCAAAAATAAATGGAATCTGTTTTTCGGAAATACCAATTCCGGTGTCTTGCACAAAAAATACTATTTCTTTGTCGTGTTCACCGGTTGGATTATCGGCTAATGTGTACCCAAATCGGATATTTCCTTGCGAAGTGAATTTAAATGCATTTCCTAAAAGATTCATCAGAATTTGACGAAGACGATAGGTGTCTGTGTAAAATGAAAAATTTTCTTCTTCTATTGGAATGTCGAGGTTTAGAAGTAAATGTTTTTTCTTGTTCTTGTTTTTGAGTGTTGTAAACGATTCGTGTAAATCTTGTAAAAGAGTATTTACGTAACACTGCGAATTATTTAAGTGCAATTCGCCCGATTCTATTTTATAAATATCAATAATGTCGTCAATCATTTGTAACGAGGTGGTGTTTTCGTTATTCTCCTCCAAAAATGCTTGTTTTTCGTCAAGTGAAATTCCCGGTTTGTTCAGTATTTCGGAAAAAAGCTTAAAGGTATTGTCGGATGTAGACTCATTATTAACCTCACTTTGCAGACTTTCTGTGTCTTTTTTGCGTTGTATCGACGCCTCTTTTTGTTTTTGTATCTTTTTTAAATCGCTAATATCAACAATCATCGCTTCGTAGGCTATAGGATTATTTTGTTCGTCTCGGATGATTATAGAATGTTGTGCAACCCATTTTGAAGAGCCGTCTTTTGTTTTAATTTTATATTCCATAAGAGGAGGCACTTTGCCCTCAATCATATACTTGCGGAATTTTTTGAATTTATCTTTATCCTTTGCTGCAAATAAATTTTTAAAGATATTTTTGTCTGTATAGAATTCTTCGGGAGTATGGCCGGTCATTTTTTCACAAGCCGGACTAATGTATTCAAAGTTTTCTGACGGTAAAGCAATTCTAAAAATCATTTCTTTCGAGAAGTGAATGATAGTATTGTATTGTTTGAGAATTTTTTTGTATTCGAAGCCGAGTGTTGTATTTTCATTTTCTGTTTTTTTCAAATCAAATTTCATCTGCTGAGCAGCCGATTCCAACTCTTGGTGTTGCCCAGCCAAATGAGACATTTCTGCATTTTTTGTGTGAGCCTCGTCTCTTTGTTTTTGTAACCGCTCTTTTTGTTCTATTATTTGCTCCTTTTGTTTTAATAAATCTTTTGTTCGTGACTCTACTTGCTTTTGTAATTTATTGCGCGTAATTAATATTTTGTGTACTTGAGCTGAATAAATACTGTAAAAAAGAACAATGAGAATAATTGCAAGAATTATGTAAAAAAGAGTTGTTTCCCATAAGGCTTTTTGAATGGTAATGTTTACTTGAAGTTCATAGTCAGAAAGAATTTCGTTATATTTCTTTTTAACACGTAATGTGTGGTTGCCGCCGGGTAGGTTTGTATATTGAATAGTGTTATTTTTGGTAAGTGTGTGCCATTTTTTATCAAATCCTTTGAGGGTATACACATAAGTGGATTTAATATTCGAATTTTGAGAAAAGTCGGTTATTTCTACTGAAATATTCTCTTCGTAATATGGCAAGTTCACAGAAAAAATGCCTTTATCATATTGTGCTGTATATTTTGTATCTTCGGAAAAGATTGAAATCCCATCAATATGAAAATCGGTAAGAGCAATGCTACCTGAATTTATTGTAGAAAAAGTGGTGTCAATTTTCGCTTGAACAATACCTTTTTGTGTTCCTAAAAGAACAGAATGTGACTGATTAAAAATAAAAGTATTTTTTGAAAATTCACCAAACGGACATGAACCGATGTGTTTTGTAATGTTCTGTTTGGTGTTGTATATGTACATGTTTTTCAGTGTAATGCATGCTATTGTTTCTGCATTTACCGGAAATACCGAAGCTATGGCATGATTAAATTCCGACAGTTCAGTAATGAACGGATATATTGAATCTTGCTCGTGTAAATATGTGCTTACACCATGCAATGTGCTTATCCAAATTGTGTTGTTGTGGTCTTCTTGTATGCCGGTAATTACATTGTTTCGCAAACCTCGGTGTGTGTTGTGTGCGAAAATGGTAATTGATTTGTCGGGAGCTATTTTGGAAATGCCGTAGTATCCGCCAATCCATATATTTTTTTGTGAGTCTTCAAAAAGGCAAGTTATTCCGTCTGTTGAAATTCGTGAATGTTCCGGTGCTGTTGCAGAATAATGGCGAATAATTTTTCTGCTTTTTTTAGAGAAAACATACACCCCGTTACCATATGTGCCAATCCATACTGTATTCTTTTTTGAAGAATATAAAGCAGAAATGTCTTGTGTCGGAATTTTTTGCAATTCAGCATAATATGCTAAAGAATAATCAGGCAATGAAACGGCAAAGACTCCTTTATTATATGTGCCAATCCACATCTGTGAACCATCGAAATGAAGGGCGGTTATTTGATTGTCAAACTCTGCTCCTAAAAGACGAATATGAGTATTAAATTGGTTGAATGATTGAGTTTCTGTATTGTAAATATAGAGCCCATCGTTTTCGGTGCCAATCCACAATGTGTTTTTGTATGAGGCAATTGCGGAGATTTTGTTTTTTTGAATCGTTTCAGGAAGATTCAGATAGGTAATAGCTTTTTTGGGTGGAATAATGCTTACGCCACCGTACGAATGACCTATCCAAACACTCTGGCGAGAATCTATAAAAATATCAGAAATATTACCATTGATGAGTGATTGTGTTGGAATAGCTTCGTTTAACCACCCGCTATTTGGCGAAAAAGAAAAAAGTCCGGCACCTTGTGTTCCGACATATATGGTTTCCTTGTTTGTTTTGAGGAGAGACGAAATATATTTTTCGGAGCGAGTATGGTATTGCAGAGGAAATGTATATGATTTTTGTTTTTTATTTTGTTTGTATACGTGAATTGTTCCCGAAATGTCTGCAACAAGAAAAGAAGTCGTATCTAATGTTAGAATACAACTAACAGCATGTGATAAAGAATCTATTATCTGTGCCTTTCCATTTGAATTAAGACTGTATACATATCCGTTTTTGTCGCCCACAAGCACGCTGGTTGAGTCTTTTTTGTGCATAAAAGTAGGTTGTGCAGATGGATGGTATCCCGAATATGATAATTCTTCAATAGAATCGTGCTTGTGTGAATACATATATATAGTATGTTCGTCGCTGCGTAAAAAACACGAGCCGCTTGCAAGTGGTACTATTTGATTTACCGGTTTATATAATTTTTCCGCATTCTCCGAATAAAAATAATAATGGCTAAATTTTCCGCTGCCTACATTGTATTTATTGAGTCCCGATATGGTGCCAACCCATACACCGTGTTTTCGATGAGGCACCACGTCAAACACAAAATTGTGTGCTAAACCATAGGGAGAAGTTGTGTTTTCTTCGAAATTTGTGCAGGTATATTGGTCATATCTGCTTAAACCGTTTTCGGTAGCAATCCAAATAAACCCTTGTTTGTCTTCGGTAATGCGATGAACATTTCCGCTTGCCAAACCATCTGTTACCGTAAAATGAACAACTTCTGTCTGCCCTTTTTTTTGGGCGTACAGACCGAATGAACAGAGTAGGGTTATTAAAAACAGAAAATATTTATGCATTACAAATTAAATTTATTTGTACAAATAAATAACAGTTGTTTGAATAAATGAACAAAAAAAATACTTATTTATATATTTTTCTAAAATAGATTACTGTCGCACCAAATTTATATTTTTGAAATGAGGCATCCTGATAAAATAAATGCGGATAATCGGTGTCAAGTACCGATCTTATTTTTGTTTTTAATATACCGTTTCCTACTCCGTGAATACACACTAATTTGTTGATATTGTCTTTAATAGCTTTGTGTAATGCCGCCTCAAATGCTTGTAATTGAATAGTAAGCATTTCTTCTTTTCCAACAGTATGCTCGTCTTCTATTAATTCGTGAATGTGTAAATCTATTTCTTGAATTTCATTTTTTTTATGTTTCGAAGTCGATTCTATGCGAGGTCGTTTTCTTGATTGTGCAGATTCTTTTTGATTCAATATTTCTGCTAAGTTGGTGTTACCTAAAGATTTTTCAATTTGGTTTTTTGAATCATCATAGAGTTCTGTAATCCATGCATCTTCGTCAAAAAAATCATTTGTTTGAAACACTGCTTTTGTGTATAACTTTTTGTGCTGAATGGTGATAGACATATCTATTGGACTATAGTATGAATATGCCTGTGTATCGTATATTATTCCTTGAAAAATAATATTCTGCATGTGGGTGATGTCTGATAAACCAAATTGTCCAATATGAATTTTTATATTCGGTTCAATACTCCCGGAATCGAGTAATTCCAATGAGCCATTGTGTGATGATGAACAGGTAAACAGCACCCAATAATTAGAGTCATTTATAATATAAAAGTCCACAATATCGAGTTGTTTCGTGTCGGGAACAATTGCAAAATACATTTGTGGATTGTCGTTTCCAGGAATAGTTGTAATTTCGGGGGGCTTTGCCACCTCATGTACATATGTGTTCGATTGGGGCTTTTCTGTTTTTTTCTCCGACGTTAGAAGGAGCTCCGACATGGCAACCGGAATTTCAAATCCCGAATCGTCTTTTATTTCTACCATTACCGGACTTATAATTTTAGTGACAATTCCGCCGCCTACGTCATTTAAATATTGTACTGTGTCTCCGACTTGAATTTGTGCCATATTATTATTTTGTTACTGAAAGAATCATAATTGTTATTTTATTTATTCAAAGTTACATATTTTTGTGATTCTTTTACGAAAGATTATGGAGAATCATTCACAATATAGTATATCAGACTTTGATTATAATTTGCCGGAAGCAAAAATTGCCCGATATCCCTTACAGCAAAGAGATACATCAAAATTATTGATCTACCGAGACGGCGAAATATCTGATGCTGCATTTACCGATGCACCCAATTTTTTGCCTTCACATTCATTGCTTATATTTAACAATACACGGGTTATTCATGCGCGCATGTCGTTTTATAAAAAAACAGGTGCTCGCATAGAAATCTTTTGTCTCGAACCTGTTGAGCCTGTTACCTACGAAACAATATTTTCGCAACGAGAATCTTGTGTGTGGAAGTGTATTATAGGAAATGCCAAAAAGTGGAAGCAAGATGTGTTGGAACTCCATACGCAGATTGATGGAAAAAAGGTGGTAGTGGGTGCCGAGAAAATTGAAAAACAGGATGATGCCTTTCGTATTCGTTTTTCGTGGCAAGCAGATGTGAGCTTTTCTGAAATATTAGAATCTGTGGGAGAAGTTCCAATACCGCCATATTTGCACCGCAAGAGTGAAAAGATAGATTCTGACCGATATCAAACTATATATGCACAGCACGAGGGTTCGGTGGCAGCGCCAACAGCCGGTTTACATTTCACCGACGAGGTGTTGGCTCGAATTTTTGCAAAACATATTGAGCAAAAACAGGTCGTTTTACATGTTGGTGCCGGCACATTTAAGCCTGTGCAACAAGACGATTTTCGCAATCATGCTATGCATCGCGAATGTTGTATTGTATCAAAAGAAGTTATTTGCTCTATTATCGATGCACCACAGTGTATAGCTGTTGGTACAACTTCCGTGCGCACTTTGGAATCAATGTACTGGTTGGGCGTTAAATTGCTGCACCACAATCGATTTATTCCCGAATTAGACCAGTGGGATGCATATGAACTACCGCAACATATTTCTGTTGAAAGATCCTGCAATGCATTACTCAGATATCTTGAAAAAGAAGGTATAGATAGTGTGTATGGATACACACAGTTAATGATAATGCCTGGATATACATTTCGCATTGTAGATGTTATGTTTACCAATTTTCATCAGCCGAAAAGCACATTGTTGTTGCTGGTTGCCGCCTTTGTGGGTGAAGATTGGAAAAAAATCTATACGCATGCTCTCCAATCCGAGTACCGTTTTTTAAGCTATGGCGACAGTATGTTGTTGGTTAAAGGTGAAGGTTAAAGTTAAAACCTGAGTTCGACGTAATTTTTCGAGTTCAGATTAGCTCCGCTGAGCTCGTCCTTTGTTCTCGGTTGATATAAAAAGCTGTTTATCAAGGCAAATTATTGAATAATAGCGAGCTATTGTGAAATAATTTAAAATAACCCGTTATTATTTCATTATTTTTGATTGAACCTCACTATTTATAAGCGTTCTGAACCTGAAAAATTATATCGAACTCAGGTTTAAACAATAAAAATATATTTTTTAGCATGATTTGTATAACAAAAACAACATTTTCTCTTATAGAGCATTATTTTTACATACAAAATGAAACAATAATACACATTGCATGTTTTCTCTCTAAGCCGGAAAGATTAATTACGAATTTCAAAAAGCGTACGTAATTTCAGGTATTAACAAAAAATCAAAGCACGTCATCCTGAATGAAGCGAAACGAAATGTGAGAACCGGAACAAAGTGGAGCTCAACGAAGTTAATCTCGTGCACCTGTACTGACGGTTATTTTATTTTTGGTTTCGTATTTCAATGACAGATATTGACACACTCCACTGCGTTTTGTCGCAATGACGTGGCAGGTACACCGGCAGTTCTCTGTGAAAAACATATAATCTTTCGCAAACACGCAAAGATTAATTGCGAATTACGATTTTTCAAAACAAGTAGCTTGTTTCAGGCATTAACACAATATTAAGCATTAAGCGTTAAGCATTGTTTTCGTAAACAAAAAAGACTGTTTCAAATGTATGAAACAGTCTTTTTTTATAAGCTATTAAAAGCTTATCTCCTTAATCGTTAAGCAATATTTCAAGAATTTGAATTGCTGCTTTCGGAATAGAGGTTCCGGGACCAAAAATTGCCACTGCACCGGATTCGTATAAGAAATCATAATCTTGTGATGGAATAACCCCCCCACAAATTACCATAATATCTTCACGTCCCAGTTTTTTGAGTTCGGTAATTACTTGAGGAACCAAATATTTATGACCAGCGGCAAGTGATGACACACCAAGAATATGCACATCATTTTCTACTGCTTGTTTAGCTGCCTCTTCCGGAGTTTGAAACAATGGTCCAACATCGACATCAAAACCAATATCGGCATAACCAGTTGATACAACTTTGGCACCACGGTCGTGACCGTCTTGTCCCATTTTCGCAACCATTATACGGGGTTGGCGTCCTTCTTTTTCCGAAAATTGTTTACACAATTCGACTGCTTTTTGGAAAACTTTGTCGTTTTTAGCTTCTGCTGCGTACACACCTGAAATACTTCTAATTACTGCTTTATATCTGCCTGCTACTTTTTCGCAAGCATCTGAAATCTCACCAAGAGTTGCATTTTTTCGTGCAGCATCAACTGCTAATGCAAGCAAGTTACCCTCACCTGTATTTGCACTTTTAGTGATAGCCGATAGAGCTGCTTGACATTCTTCTTCATTTCGCTCTGCGCGTAATTCTTGCAAACGTTTGATTTGCGAATCACGAACTGCCGAATTATCAATGTCAAGAATTTCAATTGGATCTTCTTTATCCAATCTATATTTATTTGTTCCGATAATAGCATCAAGACCGGCATCAATACGAGCTTGTTTTCGTGCAGCTGCCTCCTCAATACGCATTTTCGGAATTCCTGTTTCAATAGCCTTAGCCATACCACCAAGTTTTTCCACCTCTTCGATATGTGCCATTGCCTTATCTACCAAATCTTTAGTCAAGGATTCAACATAATATGAACCTGCCCACGGGTCGATAGCACGACAAATTTCCGTTTCTTGTTGAATATAAATTTGTGTATTACGTGCAATACGAGCAGAAAAGTCCGTTGGCAATGCAATTGCCTCATCTAATGCATTGGTATGCAGCGATTGTGTATGACCAAGAGCCGCTGCCATAGCCTCTACACATGTTCTTCCCACATTGTTAAACGGATCTTGTTCGGTTAATGACCAACCCGAAGTTTGTGAGTGAGTACGTAAGGCAAGCGATTTGGGGTTTTTCGGATTAAACTGGTTCACAATTTTAGCCCAAATCATACGAGCTGCACGCATTTTAGCAATTTCCATAAAATGGTTTGTTCCAACAGCCCAAAAGAATGACAAGCGCGGTGCAAATGCATCCACATCAAGTCCGGTTTTAATACCCGTACGGAGATAGTCAAGCCCATCGGCTAAGGTATATGCCATTTCAATATCATTAGTAGCACCAGCTTCTTGCATATGATACCCTGAGATAGATATTGAATTGAATTTCGGCATATGTTCCGAGGTATATTTAAAAATATCGGCAATAATTCGCATAGAAAATTGCGGAGGATAAATATACGTGTTTCGAACCATAAATTCCTTCAAAATATCATTTTGAATCGTACCCGAAAGTTCTTCTAATTTTGCACCTTGCTCAAGTCCCGCCACAATATAAAATGCCATAATCGGCAGCACAGCTCCGTTCATTGTCATAGAAACAGACATTTTATTAAGTGGAATTTGATCGAACAAAATTCGCATATCTTTAATCGAGTCTATTGCCACACCGGCTTTCCCCACATCACCTTCTACACGAGGATGGTCCGAATCGTATCCACGGTGCGTTGCAAGGTCAAAAGCCACAGACAAACCTTTTTGTCCCGACGCAATATTTCGTCTATAAAAGGCATTTGATTCTTCTGCCGTTGAAAACCCTGCATACTGTCTGATTGTCCATGGACGAAACGGGTACATTGCCGTATACGGTCCACGCAAATAAGGAGGAAAACCTGAGGTAAAATTCACATGTTCAGCATCTTTAATATCATTTTTGGTATATGCCGATTTTATAGTGATTTTCTCCGGTGTTTCCCATTTATTTGGAATAATGTTTTTTTTCTCCCAGTCTTCGACTGAAGGTTGAGATTTTGATTTTTTTATATCTATTGATTTAAAATCCGGTTTCATGTTATCTGATTTTATTTAATTCCCACTAAGCCTTGATACATTTGTAATGTTTCAAGCAGATTTGATTTTACACTCACAAAATGCTCAATACCTTCAGCCTCCAATTCACTTTTAGAAGCAGGATCTCCAGCAATAGCCACAATTTTGTCTTGCAATTGTTTGTATACCGGCACAGCATATTGCATATATTCATCGTCTGAACTACACACCACAACAATATCTGCTTGTGCTGCTTGTGCTGCTTTTACGCCCTCTTCTGCCGAAGAGAATGGTTTATTGTCCATAACTTCAAAACCCGCACAGGCAAAGAAATTACAAGAAAACTGAGCACGTGCAGTTCGGAACACCGGATGACCAATTGGTATCATAAACACTTTTGGACGTTTATTCTCTTTTGCATACGTATCTGTCTTGTATCGCAACAACTCTATTGTTTGTGCACCACGATACAATGCAAGCGGTTTCGCAATAGCATCCGGAGAATCAAACGATTGGGGTTTAAACAGAGATTCATCTAAGGAATTCTCTGCACGTTCCGTAAAATTAGGAAATTGATTAACACCAAGAATATTTTCGCGTCGGCTTGCAATTTTTGCATTATGCGTTTCTGCCGTTTTCGTAATCTCATCTTGAATAAATCCGGCTTTAAATGCTTCGATAAAACCACCTTTATCTTGAATAGTCAAGAAAAATTCCCATGATTTTTCAATAATTTTGTCGGTTAATTCTTCAATATAATACGAACCTGCAGAAGGATCAACAACCTCATGGAAATGACATTCTTCTCGGATAATATTTTGTTGATTACGTGCTATACGTTCGCTAAATTCAGAAGGCTCATCGAACACCGCATTAAACGGCAATACGGTGAGGGAATCGACTCCGGCAATAGTTGCACTCATAGCTTCGGTTTGAGTACGAAGCATATTTACATAAGGGTCATAAATTGTTTTATTCCACGTAGACGTAATTGCATGAATATTGATTTTTCCGGCACAGGTACATATTTTATCACCACCACACGAACATTTTGAATCGGTATTGTCGCAACAATCATCGTCGCAATTGCAGGTCGGTTTGAATGCCGACACAATTTTTGCCCATAAAAAGCGAGCTGCTCGAAATTTTGCGATTTCCATAAAATAATTCGAAGATACCGCAAAATTGAATTTTATACGCGGTGCAAACAAACCGGCATCGATTCCTTTAGCTGTGGCAGCCGACAAATACTCAGCACCAATAGCTAAGCCGCACGATAATTCTTGCGTAATTGACGCACCTGCACTTGCAATATAGTCTGCATGAACCTCACAGGTTTTGAATCGAGGCACATCTTCTGCTATGGTAAACAAATCTTGCGAAAATGTTTCGCATTTTTCTTGAGAATCAAAACAAAATGCCCCGGTGAGAGTTAAATTACCGATATAATCAGCATTTATAGACCCTACGATTTCGGATAAATCATACTGTTTCGCTTTTACATACTCAACAAACAACGAAAGAAAATTCGTTTTTCCGGTTCTAATCACAAAACATATTTCAATAGCCGGTAACTCTATACCTTGCAATAAATCGGACATATCCGAACTTGTCCACTGAGAAGTATCGTCAATAATAAAGCCGAGAGAAGTTACTCCTCGCAGCAAAATGTTCAATGCTTTTGCATGTGCCTGCTTCACATCTTTCACTCGTATATCCTGACGAATATACCAATCATTATCGGTCTTTGTTCCCCGTATATACGGAAACTCACCCGGTAACACATCTAAATACGACAAAGAAGACAAATCCTCTTGTCGATAAATCGGCTCTACTCTAAATCCATCTACAGGGCGCCATACCAAACGTTTTTCATAGTCGGCACCTTTAATGTCTTTAATGGTTTTTTCTTTCCATTCTTCAGCAGAAACCGGTGCAAATTCTTCAAATAATTTACCCGAACTGTTTGACATACTATTTTTTGATTTTAATTTTTTATATAATTTTTACTAGGGTCAAAATTAGACATTTTTTATGAACTAACCCACACGAAACCATAGAATTTTGTGCGAAAAAAATACTCTTCGTCTATGTTTCTACAGCAAAAAACAGAAGCAAAAAATTGTATTCCCATATTTTATGTTGCCTTTTCAAGCCGTAATGATACGGTGGCATAATCTATCTCCCAATGTGCTGCCATTAGGCTGAATTATATTGATACTTCGTGGCGTTGAAAAAATTGAATACATATAAAAATAATACCTTGATAAAAAAAACTCCGATAGATTCCTCTTATTTATGTGTTATTAAGTACCAATTCGACTTCCTTAAAAAAGAATGTACGTATTTTTCCGAGTTCGTCGCAAATATGCAACAATCCATTTTCATCAATATGAATAATCTTTCCCCGAAACTCTCCATTCACATCTTTATAAGCAGAAAAGGTCTCGAATAAATATATATGTTGCAAATAATTTGTATGAATTGATGCAGTATCCGATTTTGTGCGACAATATATCTCGTGAAACTCTGCAAGCAGCGCATATAATACTTCGTGCAAAACAACATCTTGTCCCGTGTATTGTTTGATTGAAGTAGGATTGGGAAGAATGTCCGGAAACTGCAATTGATTACAATTTAACCCAACACCTACAACCGAACCTGCAATTGCTGAACCTGACAAAACGTGTTCTATTAATATTCCTGCAATTTTAGAATCCCCAACATACACATCATTCGGCCATTTAATAGTCGTGTGTGGACAATATTGTGCAACAACATTTCGTATTGCCAAAGAAATACATTCAGAAATTATAAATTGTTTGGAAGCAGAAATATGATGTGGATAAAAAATAATAGAAAACGTCAAGTTTTCACCGGGATTACTTATCCATACATTATTTTTTTGGCCTTTCCCATGTGTTTGATTATCACCAACTATAACAGTGAATTCAGGCGGTTTCTCATCTCGCATTATTGAATACGCAAACGTATTTGTTGAAAAAATTTCTTTGTAATACTGTATGTTTTTGTATATTTCCATCCTTAAAAATTAAAAAACAAAATTATGAGATTTTTTATTACATTACTTTATTATTTAGGATTAAGTACTTTATTATTTTCACAAAACAGTACAATTACCGGGAAAATCAATAATTACACCGGTAACGACTCACTTAACATTGTAACATTTGGCACACAAAAACCTATAGAGCAAAAAGTTGCGGTATCTTCAAATGGCAAATTCACCTACACCTATCCTTCACAGGGAGCAGATTTCAGCAAAATATATTTCACACCTAAAGATTTTATTTTGATAGTACTAAATTCTGACGAAACGGCAAAAATTGAAGCCGACTATACAAACATGTCTCAGACATACACAATAAAAGGGGCTGAAGATGCTGAATTAATTCAACAAAACAATCAAGCATTATTGAACTATATGCACGCAATGAATGAATTACAAGAATCATTCAAACAAAAAATTGATTCTATCGAACAAGAAAAAGAACAATTTATTATCCAAACAATAAAAGACAATGTGGGCTCATTATCAGTTCTTGCATTAATAGATTTAGTTGATCAAAAGAAATACCCGGAAATATATACATTAATTGACAGTGCCCTCTATAAGAAATATCCGAAAAATTCTGTCGTCGTAAATTTTCACCGAAATATAAATCAATCAAATCATTTACAACAAGGTACGATAATACCCAACATTGAATTAACGGACGAGAATGGAGAAACTGTTTCACTCGAATCATTCCGCGGGCAAACAGTTTTAGTAGTATTTTGGGCAACATGGTGTCGCCCCTGTCGCATGGAAATACCACATATTAAAAAAGCATATGAAAAATATAACGATAAAGGCTTTACCGCTTTTTCGGTTTCAACGGACAAAGTCAAACAAAAATGGCTGGATTTTGTGCAAACTGAACCAGTTCCGTGGACAACTACACATGACGGCGATGGCACATACAGTAATATTTTTCAAGTTCGCAGCATTCCTTTTACAATTTTAATAGATGCTGAGGGGCGTATTATTGCAAAAAATGTTAGAGGTGAAGCTTTAAAACAGTATTTAGAACAAATTTATGCAGACTAGTGATCGATTATCAAGTCCATTTTCTGCCTTGCTGCTCAACTTATAAATCCTCAAATACATGAACAGTGGTTTGGAATTAACACAAACCTTGTGCTTTTTAGAACAAACACATATGCATTACAGATAGACTCTCATTATTATCTACAAGAGAACTTTCTCGTCTTCGAAACTTTTGTGTCAGAAACACAGAAAAAAAGCAGGTTTGTATAAGCAGTAATTAATACAAATTTATAGTTTTGCACAAAAATGTAATCTTTAAAAAAAATAGTATGCTGTCTTCCATTCTCGAATTACTTGTCATGCTCAATCCGTTTGCACTCTTTCTGTATCTCGAACCGATACGAAAGGACTTAGATCATAAAAAATTCATTGGGGTAATATTTAAAGCAACGCTTATTTCATTTACTGTATGTTGTTTGTTTTTCTTTTTTGGTGAATTTATTTTCGATTCTGTGTTTCAAATTGAGTTTGAATCATTCCGCATTTTCGGTGGCATTATCATTTTTTCGTATGCCTACTTTTTTATAGTAAATGGGCAAAAAGCACTCATTATGATAAAAGAAAACCTCGATGATCTTGCATCAGAAATTGCCTTACCGTTTATGGTAGGAGCCGGGACAATATCATTGAGTATTCTTGTATCATACAATCACACTACGTGGATAGGTCTCGGAATAATGGTTATTGTTTTTCTGATTAACTTTGTAACAATCTATCTCTTAAAAAAAATGCGTGATAATCTCGAAGGAAAAAAATGGAGAACTGCCTACGACAAAAACATGGAAGTCTTACTTCGCTTAAACGGATTTTTTATTGGAGCTATAGGCATAAACATGGTTCTTACGGGTATTAAAAATATGTTTGATATAGGGATAATTTGATAGTTTCAATAAAAATTATAATTTTGTAAAAAAATTATATTTTTCACCAACAATTTATTAGAATGATTAAGCCTAAAATCTTACTTGTATTCTTATTAGCCATACCTACGTGTATTGTTGCACAAAATGGTCTCAGTATAAAACTAAATATGATTATCCGTATATTAACCTAATTTTATTATCTTTGCAAAAAAACATATATTATGAATCTAATAGAATTTATAACACAATACCCGGACGAAGAAAGCTGTAAGCAAAAATTCAAG
>JAQICB010000067.1 GCA_027858745.1 Bacteroidales bacterium | reverse complement strand
CTTTGTCCTCGGTTGATATAAAAAACTGTTTTTTATGCAAAGCATACTTTTTCCGCTTATAAACAGCAATCTTCAGCTCAAAAATAATTTAAAATAACCCGTTATTATTTCATTATTTTTGATTGAACCTCACTATTTATAAGCGTTCTGAATCTAAAAAATTATATCGAACTCAGGTTATAAATATTAAAATTACCAATTCGTATGAAAATTAAGTTGTTTGTTGTTTTATTTTTGTTTTTTACCCTTAATTTAAGTGCACAAATTACAGATGCTGAGTCAGCATTAAAAAAACGTCCTGCCGATACGGTAAGAGGTTGGAAAACTGGTGGTGTAATGTCGCTTTCTTTTGCTCAAACTAGTCTGACTAATTGGGCTTCGGGCGGTGAAAATTCTCTGTCAATTAATGGCATATTTAGCGTGTTTGCTCAGTACAAAGATGGGAAAAATGTGTGGGATAATTCTCTTGATATGGGCTATGGCTTACTCGGAACAGGCGATGGCGAATTGGAATACAAAAAAACAGATGATAAAATCGATTTTTTGTCAAAATACGGTCGACAAGCACACAAAAACTTTTATTATGCTGCTTTACTTAATTGTAAGACGCAAATGACAAACGGCTACGATTATTCGTTGGAATCTGATTTACCAATTTCTACGTATCTTGCTCCGGCATACATTACAACAGCTTTGGGGATGGATTATAAACCGGATAGTTATTTGAGTGTATTTTTTGCTCCGGTAACATCTCGCATTACCGTGGTTACTCTCGAACGTTTGGCTAATGCTGGAAGTTTTGGTGTTGAACCCGCTGTGTATGATAGTTTAGGCGTTATGATTGAAGAGGGTGAAAAGTACAGAAGTGAAGTTGGGGGATATATACGTGTAATTTATTCTCGTAAAGATTTTGAAAAAGAATGGCTACAAAATGTATCTCTAACATCGAAAATTGATTTGTTTTCAAATTATTTAAATTCTCCCGAAAATATTGATATTAATTGGGAAAATCAGCTGGTATTTAAACTTAATCAGTATTTACATGTTACGTTTAATACACAACTTATTTATGATGATGATATTTTAATCGGGAAAGATACTAATGGTGATGGCGAAAATGATGAACGTTTTCCTCGCTTACAGTTTAAACAAATTCTCGGTGTTGGTTTTTCATTTTCGTTTTAATCTAATCTGAAAACGTCTAATAATTCATCCATATTTGTGATAACACAGATTCGCACAAATTTATCCTGTTATTACCATATTTTGCAAATATGTCCGCCGAGCGAATATCTTCGCGTGGTCTATGAGCATGAGCCACACAGCAAAACCTGCCGCATCAACTCTTGTTGTGTGGTTTAAACAGCATCTGTAAATCCGCGGAGCGTAACTTCTGGTGTAGCATAGAATGAATTGAGCAGTATTACGATATCCAATTTTTACATTTCTTTATGTACCGGATTTCCGGTGCAGATTATGCTTCCTTCTTTTTTTGTTTCTTCATATACTGTATCGGTTGCCCATACATAAAAATCTTTAATACTGTGGTTTCGTACGGTAAGAATTGATGTCTGCAAATTACTTGCATCTATTTGTGCCGTGTATGATGCCTGTAGATTAGCATATGTACACGATCCCGAAAAGATAAATTTCCCACCCGCTTTATTATAGGTTGAAAAGGAGAATTTTTGATTTTGTAATTGCATATTAATATCTGCAATTTGGGTATTCATATATATCCGTAGAGGTTTGGTTATGGCTGTTGTGTTTGTTAATTCACAGGCTTCATTTATGGTAATTGATTGTAAATGTGTTGTGTGTAGAAAAATAGTAGGTTTTTCATATTCTTTGAACATATAACAGCCGGTGGTGTTTGTGAGAGAAATACTACTGTCGGTTTGTGATATATGTGTGTGTGAAAGTATCTGTTCTCCACCTTCTAATAAAGCATAATTGATGGTATCTTCGATAATGATAACCGAACTTATACCCTTAATCTCAAGTGTGGAAAATGCGGTGAGAGATATGTGTTTTTTCGTATTTTTTCCTGCTCCGGAAAAGCAGCTGTCTTTGTTACATGCATTACAGAGCATAATAAGAGCAGCAAATAGCAGATTTATAATCTTAGTTTTGTTCAATTTCTGATACATGTTTTCGTATGTTTTGAATAGTGTAACCGACACCCAGTTCCAAAAAATCTGCGGTGGTGCCGTGTGTTTTTAGTCCAAACTGAATGATATATGATTGCATTCCGTAATATCTGAGAGCAATTCGTTGATATGTGGTGTGCTTTTCGGGTTTATTGAGCAAATACCATCCGGTTTGTACGGAAAACGAAAAGGGGAAATAAAACGCTTCGCCACCAAGGTGAACGCCACCGTTTATTTGATTTTTCCAGATTGATTCTGTATTGGCTTTTGATTTATCATAAAAAAGGTCAAAACCCACAACTGCACCATATTTATAGGTGAAAATTTTGTGATATTCTATATTGAGTGAACCTGTTGGAAATCGTTCGGGCGACAGGTATTCATCGGATTTTACTCCTCCCGATACGATAAAAGTAATAGTTGATGGCGATGCGATTGTTTTGGTATTGTATTGTACAACATCACCGGGTGTGTGATGTATGTGATGTATGTATGAACAGCTCAGTGCCATGCTGTTGTATCCTAAATTGGGGGTTGTTATTTTTCCGTTCGAAATATGTGAAAGGTCAATTCCCGCACGAATGGCATGTTGCTTTGCAATTCTATATTCTGCGTAAAGGTCTACACCAATAAAAAAATTAATGTAGTTGCTCATGGCAATGTTGTAAATAGTGGTCTCTAGCGGTTTGTGAATATATGCACCACCAAGATTGAATTGATAATATAGGGAAAAGAAGCGTTTATGAAAAAGAGGAATATCTAATACACCGAAAAGTGCACTTGCATTACCTAATTTTTCGGGATTCCCCAGTGAGATATGATTAAAGCCAATACCATAATTTGGATAGCGATATGCAAATGAACTGTAGGCTTTTCTGTTTGTGTGTGTGCGAATTTGTATTTCTAAGCCTTTTTGATGTTCGCTTATCAAATAATTCATAAACGAGTAGTGGGGGAGAATGCTTCCGTAGAGGACTTTCCCTTCAATCAGCATGTTTTTTTTGAAGGATTCAATTTGTGAAAACGCAGTATGCGAACATACTATATAAAAAATTAAACTTATTGGTAGAATATATCTTCGCATAGTTTACAAAGTTTGAACCTTACTTCCGTGTTCATGATTGTGAACGGAAATATATGCCGGAATAAATTCTTTGAGTTCTTCTACATGAGAAATCATACCAACAGTTTTTCCGTTTTTTTGTAGTGATTGCAGTGTTTCAAATACAATTTGGAGCGACTCTTTGTCTTGTGAGCCAAATCCCTCGTCAATGAAGAAGAAATTTGATGCAACCGGACTTTCTATATGAATTATTTCTGCCAAAGCCAAGGCTAAAGAAAGAGCGGCCTGAAAGGCTTGTCCGCCCGAAAGTGTTTTTATATGACGAATTTTACCATTATTCAAAAAATCGCGAACAATAAAACTATTGTCTTCTTCTATCTCTAACTGAAGGGCATGTCTTGTGAGAATAGAAAATTGTTTGTTCGCAATATCGCATAACATATGCAAATATTTTGTAGAAATAAAATTCACAAAACCATTCGATTTGAATAAGTTAAGGCAGGTTTGTATGTTGTCTAAACGATGTGAGATTGTCTCAATTTTGCTAATGAGATGTTTTTGTTTTGATATGTTTTCTTCGTATTGTTTTACCTCTTGTTTGAGTTGTATGTGCTTTTCCGTGAGACTTATATAGCTTTTGTCTATATCAGCAAATAGCTTTTTCTTCTCTTCAAAAACCGTTTCCGAAAACGATACATGTTCGAGTTTTTTCTGTAATTCAGAAATACGATTTTTCGTTGTGGTGACCGTGTATCGGTAGTTTTCAAGCTCTTTAGTGATATCAATGAGGGTAGCTGCATTTTTATTTATTTCGTGAATCTCTTCGAGTGAAGAAAATGGCGATTTTATAAGATTTTCAGCTATTTGTTTTTCTAATTTGTCTAATTCGAGTTCTATTGCCGTTTTTTGCTCTTCTAAGAGTTTTAGATTTGCCTGTTGTTCCTTAATCTTTGTTTGTAAGTCCTCTTTGTGTTGCGATGTTTTGGAAAATTGTGTTTTACAGGTTTCAATTTCTTCTGTTCTTGTGTGAACCCGGTTTTCTAATTTTTCTTTTGAATAGTCCGAGTATGTTTCAATACATTCTTTAGAACATTGGTTAATATGTACCGATATTTCAGTTTGTAAATTTGATTCCTTTTTTGCGAAATCATCAATTGTTACCTTATTTTTTGTGTATTCTTTTTCTTTGTTTTCTAAAGTAAGACGTTTTGTTTTTATATCTTTTTCAATGACTTCAATTTCCTTTTGTATTGTACCGTATTGTTTAAACTGAGCCTCAATAATCTCAGGTTTTTCATCGGGCTCACAGAGGTTTCGTTCAATTGTAAGTTTGTGCATTTTCTCTGAAATAACTTTGTCTTTTTTGCCTTCTTGTTCTAATTCGTACAGTAACTGTGTAAGCTTTTGTGTCTGTTTTTCAATATCAGAAAGCTGAGCATCAATTTCTTTAATCCGCTTTTCATGGTGAGAACTGTCTGTTTCCGTTATTTGTTTTGTGCTCGCATCGGGGTGCGATGTCGAACCACATACCGGACATGGTTTTCCCTCTTCTAAATGAGTATGCAAAAAAGCTATTTCTTCCTTAATGTGTATTTTGTGAATCGCCTGTGTTTCTTCTTGTTTTTCGTCTAAAAGAGCCTTTTTTTTCTGTTCACTATATGTGGCAAAATCAAAAGATACCGAATCGGATGAAATACCTAAAAGAGCGAATGTTGCAATAATTTTTTGTGAAATATCCTTCCGTGTTTCTTCAATGGCAACCCGTTCTTTCCGTGCTTGTTCTATTTGCGTAAGACATAATTTGTAGTGATCTAATTCTGTTTTTTTCTCCGAAAGAACTGTAATATCACCTTGTGTTTCTCTTTTCTCTTCACTCCGTTTTTCGGAGGACGAAATATCGCTTCGCAATGCAGAAATTTCCTTCTCCTGTTCGCGAATATACACCGTACCTTTGTGAATTCGTGCAGTAAGAATATCCCGTTCTTCCGCCAATTTTTTGCTGATAATTAAGTGTTTAATTGATTCTATTTCAGCTGTTTTGTGGGGTATTTCTTCAAATTCGGTTTGTAGTGCAGTAAATTTTTTCTGTACCGACGAAAAAGTCTCTTCGTTTTTTGCAAGAACTTCAGATATATTGCGGATTTTTTCTGTGAGTTGTTTTTTCTCAGTTCGTTTCGGCGTTTCAGCCAGTAAGAGCGGGGTAAAGTGTGTGGTGACGTACTGAATGTGTTGTATTTGTTTTTCCTTTTGTAAAAATATTTCTTTTTGCGTTTCCAGTTCTTGTAATTGTTGTTTGTTTTTTTCTAAATCCACATAATCATCAGCTACACGAGAGAGAGCATCTACTTCTTTTGCAAGCACCTCACGTTTCTTTTGTGTTTTCTCACGTTCTTTTTCAATTTCAGTTAGTTGTGTCCGTAAAACATCCAGTTCTTCGGGGGACAGCTCACCAATTTGTTGCAAATTTCCCTTGTGCAGGGTTAATTCTTCCAAAGTTTTGTTTCGTATTGTTTTCGTTGCGTCATACAAATCATAATTATGAAGATGAAAGATGTCTTTCATCATTTTTGTTCTGTCGGTAGGAGAGAGTTCCAAAAATTCCATAAAATGACCTTGCGGAATAATCATTGTACGTTTGAAGTGCTCGTACGACAATCCGGTTATGATTTTTCCGGCTTGTTTTTCAGCAATAGGTTTCCAGTCGGTCCCCTCTTTTTTGTAGCATGATCGCTCAAGGCTGGGAACTTTATTAAAATCTTTTTTATTTCGTTTTCCGGTAACAATACAGCGATATGTGTGGGAATCTAATTCGGATGTGCACACAAAATCAATATGTAAGGAATCACTCTGTAAATTCATCATATTATATGATCGGCTTTCTCTATTGTTCATCCGTTCGGTTTCGCCGTATAGTGCATATGAAATAGCTTCCAAAACTGAAGATTTACCGCTGCCGGTTTTTCCGAAAATACCAAAAATACCCGCTTGTGTAAGAGGGGTGAAGTCAATTGTTTGCTTGTCTTTGTATGAATATAAGCCTTCTATTGAAAGAGAAATAGGAATCATTTTTTATTTTTGAATATGATGTGATTGTTATTTTTTTGATTTTATACAAATCTATCAATAATCCATGTATAAACCTGAGTTCGACGTAATTTTTCGAGTTCAGATTAGCTCCGCTGAGCTCCTCCTTTGTCCTCGGTTGATATAAAAAGCAGTTTATCAAGGCAAATTATTGAATAATAACGGGTTATTTTAAATTATTTTCGATTGAACCTCACTATTTAAAAGCGTTCTGAACCTAAAAAATTATATCGAACTCAGGTTATGAACATATATCTTACCCAAGGCGTTGCCGTTGGGCTGAATTAGTATAGGCTTTCAGCCTATTTTGCGCTGAATATTTCACCGCTACCGCGCAAACCTTTAGCTCAACGAAGTTAATCCTTTCGCGTGGCTCTGCTAAAACGCACAATATAACGCCACGAAGTGGCAGTATAATATAGCCCAATGGCAACGCCTTGGGTTGTGTGTAATACACTGATAAAAAACGCCCTGAAAGGGCAGCCTATAATTATAGAGAAATATATATACTTAACTTAATGACATTGTGGTCGCGGCAGCGCGGGTTTATTAAGGGTAAAATTCAGTAGAGAAAATTCATGAATTTTCTCTGAATCTTTCGCATTAGAACACACAAAAATATCAGTTACCATGTATGCGCCATCATATAAAGTTTCGGTAAACTGTCGTTTTTATTAAAAAATACATGTATCTTGCGGCAATTATTAATCATCCATTCTATGGATACATAAAATATAATAAAATCTTATATTCTGCTTTTTACTGTACATACAATGTATATGTTCCATTTTCTCCCATATTTTGTATAGAATGTTTTATGCAAAAATCCACGGAAAGCAACTTATAGAAGACTTTTTTTAAGAATTTACACAATTATGTTATTTGAATCATTACCCCTTATTAAGCCTATAGCAAAATCATTGCAAGAAGAAGGCTACGTTAATCCCACACCTATTCAAGCAGAGGCAATTCCTATAATTTTGGAGGGATCCGATATATTAGGATGTGCTCAAACAGGTACGGGTAAAACGGCAGCATTTGCCATTCCAATTATTCAGCTTCTAAGCGAACGAACAGAGTTTCAGAAAAAGAAATCCATTCGTAGTCTTATACTTACGCCAACACGCGAGTTAGCAATACAGATAGAGGAGAGTTTTAGAACATATGGCAGATACACAAACATAGAGTCTACTGTTATTTTCGGTGGAGTAAATCAGCTTTCGCAAACAAAAAGATTGCGGGCGGGTGTGGATGTTTTAATCGCAACTCCCGGACGATTGCTTGATTTAATACAACAAGGTTTTATTTCCTTGCGTGAAATTGACTTTTTTGTTTTGGACGAAGCCGACCGTATGCTAGATATGGGCTTTATTCATGATATTAAAAAATTATTGCCATTGCTTCCTAAAAAAAGACAATCGCTGTTTTTTTCCGCAACTATGCCATCTGCAATTGTAAAACTTGCCAATACAATTCTCAATAATCCCAAACAGGTTTCAGTAACACCTGTTTCATCTACTGTTGAGATAATTGACCAGTATATATACTTTGTTGATAAAGGAAATAAAAATGCACTGTTGTTAGATATTTTGCAAAATAATGACATGAAAAGTGTGTTAGTTTTTACCCGAACAAAACACGGAGCAGATAAAGTTGTTAAATACCTGAATAAGCATAATATAACAGCACTTGCAATTCATGGAAATAAATCCCAAAACGCTCGGCAAAAGGCATTACAAAATTTTAAAGATCAGACGACTCAGGTGCTTGTTGCTACCGATATAGCTGCCCGCGGTATTGATGTCGATAATTTAGGATATGTAATTAATTATGAAATTTCGAATGTTGCCGAAACATATGTTCATAGAATTGGAAGAACAGGTAGAGCAGGCGGGGCAGGAACCGCTCTTTCGTTTTGTGATGCCGAAGAAAAAGCATATGTGCGTGATATTGAAAAACTTATTACTAAAAAAATACCGGTTGTTACCGATCATCCATTTCCGCTTATGATTCATAATCCGGAGAAAAAGGTCCAGCAACAAGGTTTTAAAAAATCAGGAAAATCGTCGTATAAAAAACCGAGTACATCTTCAAATCATAAAAGTGATACAAAAAAACCGTATCGGAAAAGATATTAATTTGTGGTTATTTTGTGCATAGAGACAATTCATGAATTGTCTTTGCGAATGAGATGCTCCTATTCACACCTCCTTATACATCTGCAAAGCCCGTTTTCTGGCAAATGTATGATCAACCATTGGTTTTGGATATGCATTTGTTCCGTATTCCGGAATGTGGCGGCGGATATAGGTTTCGTCCGGGTCGAATTTTTGTTGTTGGGTATATGGGTTAAATATTCTGAAATACGGAACGGCATCGCAACCCGTTGATGCTGCCCATTGCCAGTTTCCATTGTTTGATGCTAATTCGTAATCGAGTAATTTACTTGCAAAATATGCTTCACCCCATCGCCAGTCTATGCAAAGGTGTTTGCATAAAAATGAGGCGGTAATCATGCGAACTCTGTTGTGCATCCATCCGCTTGCGTTTAATTCTCTCATGCCGGCATCTACTATCGGATACCCGGTTTGCCCGGCACACCACTGTTCAAATTCTTCTTCATTGTTTCGCCAATTCAATTCATTGTATTTGTCTTTAAAACATGAGTGTACAACATGTGGAAATGTGTCTAAAATGCCTGAAAAAAAATCTCGCCATATAAGTTCTTGTAACCATACAGCATTGTGCTTGTTGGCATATGCGACTACTTCGCGAATGCTGACGGTTCCAAACCGAAGGTGAAATCCGATTTTGCTAGTGCCGTCTATTCCGGGGAAATCGCGGTTTTTTTCGTAGCTGTGAATTATTTCCTTCGGAAATGTATATTTCGTATATTTTTCTCCTGTGTCTTGAAAGCCAATGTCTTGTATCTTTGGAACTTTCTGAGGAGCTCTGTGTGTGAGATTGTGTAATAATCGGGTGCTGTCGAAATTTTGTTTTCCGCCTTTTTCATAGGCACTTCTCCAGGTGCGGGAATAAGGTGTATATACGGTGTATGGGTTTCCTTGTTGTGTAAGAATTTCTTCAGATTCAAAAATTACCTGATTTTTGTAAGAGTGAAATGCAATATGATGTTTTGCACATAATTGAGCGATTTTTTTGTCTCTCTCTTTTGCAAATGGTTCGTAGTCTCTATTTGTGTACACGGCTGCAATAGGGTGCTGAGAAAAAAGTCTTTGGAATATTTCTTCGGGTTTTCCGTGTTCAATTTGTATTGAGGATTTGTATGTTTTAAGTTCGGTATGTAACCTGGTAATAATTTGAAGAAGTAAATCAACTCGCCTATCTTTTGTGTCGGGTAGCAAATTAAGGATTTCGGTGTCAAATATAAATAGTGGTAGTACTTTTTTTCCTGACGATAATGCTTCACATAGTCCTAGGTTGTCGTGTAATCGTAAATCGCGACGGAACCAAAATAATACAATTTGTTGTGCCATGTCTTAAAATTAAAGTATTCTTATCAATTCATTTAATACTTGTTTGTTACAAGAAAAACGCACCTCAAATACTTCTAATTGTAGTTATTTATCACTGAATGATAATTTTTTTCTTGAATTTTTTATTTATAATAACGATATAAATTCCTGATGGTAGATGTGATAAATCAAACTCTTTGGTGCCCATGTCCAGTATTTTTTCTGTACATAATTCTCCGCGTAATGAAAATATTTGAATGTGATTTTTATTTAATATTGAAGAGATTTTTATTGTATTTTCTGACTGCTGAAATGATATATCTTCGGTAGAAGAAAGCTCTTCAATATCTACTGAATTCAGATAGCAGGTATTAAAATTTTTGTTAATATAGATATCATTATTTTCTGATTTACAACATAAAATATGAGAAGAGCCTCCTACCAAAAGCGTATTTCCGGTAGGTTCAAATAAGTTGTCAATATTTCCAACACCTTGAATCCAGATAGTATTAAAATTACCAATCGAGAGAAAAAAATACCTGAGAGTATTAATCATTTTTATTGAATCAACATGCATTTGATAAGGGGAATTGTTATCAATTTTAATACTATCTCCTTCTGAAACATTAAAATTATATAAAGTATCTTCCTCATCGTTATCGAAATTTAAATGGTGCTTAATCACAATGCCGGCATCTTCTCTTAATGCCCAATCATGTAATTGCCAGGATTTTGTAGAGTCATTAGAAATTAATACTTTTTTATATGTTTGTGAATGAATAACAGTATCTGATGATATTTTGAAGATGCTCGTGCTTTTTGAATGATTTCCTGACGTAATGAAGACTTGACTCCATGTTTTGTTTTCAATTAAAAAGTCCTGAGCATATATACTCCATGAGATTGATATAAATAATAAAAAAATAATAGTTTTCATATGTTTAATAATTTTGTTATGGACAATTAACATTAGTATTTGAATATATTTTCATGATTGCACCTTGTTCAATTGAACAACCCGGAGTACAAATGTACAATATTTTGCTTTAATAATAGTATTAGAATTACTTTCAAAATCTGCAAAAACGTTTGTAAAATCTGATGATTTGTATAAATATTGACCTTTTGTAATACTTCCAGTTATATTTAGGAGCACCAGTGAAATCCTGTGCTAAGCATAAATTTTATTTTTGAAACGGATAATACAATGCGCATTTATTTTGGTTTTTCCACCAAACTAATTGATAATAAAATAATAGAATTATCCTATCGATATCGATTTCAAAGCAAGATAAAACCAGATGATTATGAATTTAAAAAGTATATTAAATTCAGATTGAAAACGCATGGTAATAAATAGATTATAATCTGACATATTAGTAACCTGAGTTCGATATAATTTTTCAGGTTCAGAACGTTTATAAATAGTGAGGTTCAATCAAAAATAATGAAATAATAACGGGTTATTTTAAATTATTTTTGAGCTGAAGATGGCTGTTTATAAGCGGAAAAAGTATGCTTTGTATAAAAAACAGTTTTTCTGCGTTAAATTATTTCACAATAGCTCGCTATTATTCAATAATTTGCCTTGATAAACAGCTTTTTATATCAATCTGAACTCGAAAAATTACGTCGAA
>JAQICB010000040.1 GCA_027858745.1 Bacteroidales bacterium | reverse complement strand
TTTATTCCGTTACAATTTATACACTTTTTTTATTCATAAGCTTTTATTTGCTCCAAAGCTAATGATAATAAGTGTTATGGAGATTATTAGCCTACTTTTTGTCTATTAAGCCAATTTTTCGGATTAATACAAGCAAATATAAAATTTAATATCGGCACTGCTGTCCCAGTTGGTACTCACATATGAAGTTGTTACGATAGGTTTATACCTTTGTTCCTCAGCATTACATATCCCGCCATTCGGCGCAATACTGTTTTCTTCCACAGGAATCACAGTACGTACCCATCCAGACCGAATCAAATTGTTCAAACACCTGATTATTAAAAGTCGCATTTGTTGAGATTACCCCATTTTCAAAATTTCTGTTTCGAACAGACTTAGCCCCCATTCCCGCACCGGTAAGATTAGCACTACCGGTAAATACCCATTCACCACCATCAATAATAACCATTTTGAAATGCACACGTGGACAATGAAACTGCTCAAGTTTTTTAGCCAAAACCGGATATTTATCAAAATCTTTTTGAAAAGCCGTTCCCGGTTCTTTTGCAAATATTAAACGCACCTCAACACCACGGAGTAACAAATCAGAAACAATGTGTAGAAAAGGCACCATTTTCCCCAATTTTTTCACATACAAATCTTTAATATCAGCCGTTGCAATCCACACCGAACGTTTAACATTTGGAACTTTTTCCAAAAGCACTTTATTATAAATCTCTTCATTTACTACAAACTGTATATCGGTCATTTTTTTTACTTTTTGAAACGAGCTGAAACAAAGGTACGGATAAAGAAATAAACTCATTTTTTTTACATCTTCTTCGCATATTCCGAAGGTTTAACTCCATAGCGTTCCACAAAACAGGAACTGAAATACCCCGGATCGGAAAAACCAACTTCGTAAGCAATTTCAGCAATGCGATATTTATTAGTTTTCAACATCTCAAGCGAACGTTGCAAGCGAAGAGTTTTTATATATTCAATGGGTGATTGCCCCACAACCGAAACCATTTTTCGATATAATTGCGAACGACTCAGCCCGACAACTTGTGCTAATATATCAACTTTAAAATCGGGATTACCAAGATTATCAAACACACAATTCGTAATATCTTTAATAATCTTATCCTCAAAACTATAAGGCAACTCAAAAGAATCATCAGTTTGCATTTTTTCTTTAAAATGCGATAATAATTGCTCACGACTCTTTAATAATGCAAACACTTTTTGTTTTAAAATATCGACATTAAAGGGCTTTGTAATATAATCATCAGCTCCATGTTCAAATCCTTCTATTTGCTCCTGAGGTAATTTTTGAGCACTTACCAAAATTACTGGAATATGTTTGGTTAAGTGATTCGATTTAATTTTTTGACACAACACTTTACCATCCATTCCCGGCATTCTAATATCAGAAATAATAATTTCAGGAATGGTTTTTAGTGCCTTTTCTAAACCATCGCTCCCATCGTATGCAACAAAGACCGTAAATGAATCAGAAAAAATTTCTTTTAAATACGCAACAATTTCAGGATTATCATCAATTACCAACATACAGCGATTTATATCTTCTATCTCAACATCCGATGAAACTAACTGTTCGGAGGTGTCTTTGTGTGTAACAGCATACTCCATCTTATTACCTTTTGGAACTGTAATATAAAATATTGAACCTTTATTTGGTATACTTGTAATCGCCAATTTTCCTTTATTGCTGCCAATAAATGTCTTACACAACTGCAAACCAAAACCGGATTGAAATGAGCCGCTCAATACAATATTTTCGGAAAGAATTTTATCTATTACCTCTTGCTCCATTCCAATACCGGTATCTTGAACCTGAATTTCAATTTTTTGTGCTTTTTCAATAATCCGCAAGGTAATATGTCCGTTTTGAGGGGTAAATTTTATACTATTGATAATTAAATTCCGGAAAATAGCTGACATCATTCGAGGGTCAACATAGGCATACGATTCAAAATGATATTCAGAAGAAAACTGAATATTTTTGTGCGTTAAACTTTCGCTAATCAATGACACCACCGTGTCTGCAACCTCCTGCAAATCAACCTCCTCGGGATTATACATCACAGCTTCATCCTTACTTAAACTCCAATCGAGCACTTCAACCATTTGAGAATAAATTGCTTCTGTTGATTTTGTAACAGATGTAATATTCGGAATTAATTCTTTAAAATCTGCTTTACGAATTTTTTCTTGCAAAAGCTTCACGAATCCCAGCAAGGTACTCAAAGGATTTTTAAAGTCATGGGCAATAACCGTAATAAGCTTATTTTTAGTATTCAGAGCCTCCTGTAATTGTTCGTTTTTAATACCGATTAATAATTGTTGTTCACGTACATTTTCCAAATGTTGTTGAATAGTCTCATTTTGTTCCTTCAACACCGTATTGGTATCTTGTAACTCTTGCGTTTTCTCATCAATTAAGCGAGCCAATTTTTTATTTTGGTCCCTAATACTTTTGTCTCGTAAATATATAAACATCCCGACACAAAAAATTGATAATAAGACCATCAAAGTTTTAAACCAAATCGTTTTCCACCACGGAGGAAGAACAACAATATCTAAAGTATGTACCTCATCTCCCCAACTATTATCACTTTGCGTTGTTTTCAAACAAAACCTATATTCACCCGGGGGAATATTTGTATAGGTCGCTTTACGAGTGTTTTCGGCATAAATCCAGTCCGAATCGAATCCTTCTAATATGTAAGCACATTTTGATTTATCATTATCTATATAATTCAACACCGCAAATTCTATGGAAATAGATGATTGATAATGCTCCAAAGTTATGGATTGTATCAATGAAAAATCTTTATCAATAATTGATTCCGGTGTGTTTTCCTTTTGCTCAATATTATTTACAAACAATTTGGTAAAATACACCGGTGCGTTTAATTTATAACTGTATACACTGTCTTCATGCAATATTACAAAACCATTGAGTCCGCCAAAATATAAATGCCCGGTCGAGCTACGATAAGCCGCTTGCGTATTATATTGCATTTGAGGCATTCCCCAATTTCGCGAAATATTATTCACGGTCGAATCGGCTATCACATACTTCAAGAGATTTTTCCCGGTTGCTATCCAGATATTTCCATAAGCATCTTCTACTAAAGATTTCACGTCAAACAATTCAGGATTGTTCGGAAAAAACTCTTCGAGACAGCCTGTTTTGGGATTATATGTTCGCATACCATTATACTTTGCGATATACACCGTTTTTCGCGAAGAAGAAATTATATCTGTGGTAAAGAAGCCCTCATGACAGGCATCTGTAGAATCAAGAGAATCATAAAAATATACACTATCTTTATTTGCTTTGCCCGTTCGTATTCCATCAACAAACCAAACATTATCATAGGTATCAAACAATAATTTTGAAGAATAAAGAGAACTATTCCAATACGGGAATATTGACTCAAGCTTAGTGCTATCGAGAAAGGACATGGTTTGCAGATTAAACATTTGAATACCATACCCATATGTATTACACCACAATAAATTTCGTACAGAATCAAAATACAATCCATATACACTTTGCACTGTTTCTCGAGTAGAACCTGCATTAAATAATTTTTGTGTAAAGCGTTTGGTACGAGTATTAAATAAATGCAAGCCGGCATTCCAGGTTGCTACTGCAAAAACATTCTGTTGTAACTGATAAATATCTAAAATTGCTTCAGAATGCAAGCCGTGTTCTTCTCCAAAATTGGTAAATGTTTGCATACGAGGATTAAATTTTGACAAACCACCACCGTCTGTTCCTATCCACATATTTCCCTGCATATCTTCATAAAATGAACTCACAATATTTCCCGGAATACTATTCGGATACGGACTTTTGCAATAATACGAAACATAGGTTGTGAGAGGACTAAACATTGATACACCTCCGCCATGAGTAGCAATCCACATATTATTATATGAATCTTTATATACCAATTTCACACTATTCCCCGAAATACTATGCGGTGCGGGTGATTCTTCAGAATAATACTCTATGCGTTCTGTGTGCGGGTCATAAATAGCTATTCCACCCATATGAGAACTTAACCATACATTGCCAAATATATCTTCGGAAATAGAAGACAAAGCTGAAAAGAAAATAGGATTTTCTCTACTTTCTTGTATAAAAACATGTTCAAACTCTTCTTGTCCATTTTTACGAAAAAACACACCATTCCCGGCAGAGACAACCCACAAATCATTATTGGAATCTTCGTACATATCACGTATAACCGACATATTAACATCAGTATTTTTGGCATCAAAATGCGAAAATGTTTTCCCATCCGCATTCAATTTATCGAGGGTTCCGTTTAACGTGCCAATCCATATTTGATTTTGAGAATCAACCATAATTGATTCAATATAATTGTTACTTAAAGACGTGCTATCTAATTGGTCATGAGTAAACCGGGTAAAATCATCTTCGTCTCTATTGTAACGATTTAATCCATCTCGAGTAGCAATCCAGACGGTATTATCTTTATCAACAACAATTTCATCAATTAAACTAAATGACAAACTCGTAGAATCTCCGGGAATAAAATCATATATCCGAAATGTGTCTTCATAAATATCATAAGCATACAAACCTGCCAGCGTGCCAATCCACAAGACATGAGAGGAGTCTTCGACCAAAGATGTCACATAATGCCCTCCAACATCTTGAACTTCGTGCCGTATTGTGCGAGGTAACTTTACCGTTCGATACGTATGCCCGTCAAATCGATTAAGGCCTGCTCGTGTTCCTATCCATATAAAACCGCGGCTGTCTTCATATATCGACTCAACATAATTATCAACCAATCCATCATCATAGGAAAATGATGTAAAAGAATAATTAATCTGAGCCAAAAGTGACAGATTAATAAATAGGAGAAAAACAATATATACGAATACTCGTCTCATTCTCATTTTTATATAAAAGTAGACTAAAATACATTTTTTTTTTGGAATAATAAAATTACAAAACGGGTATATTCATAAAATGATTTAAAAAATGATTTAAACAAAAATTAATGCTTTTTGGAACAATTTTATCTATCATTTCACTTCAAAATATGTTATATTTGTAGTTAATGTTTATTTTTTTCAAGAAAAATTATAAAAAAAACTATGTTAGGAAAATTGAGATTATTCGTTTTATTTATCGCTATACCAGTCAGTATTTTTGCACAAGAATTCAGAACAGACAACTCTACCGGAAATTTGCTTGATGCAAATGGCAATAATTTTATTATGAAAGGAATAAATATTCCTTTAGCTTGGTATGTTGCTGATGTTAACGGAAGCATTGCAGCTTTACGAAGCAATACGGGCATTAATTGTGCACGGATTGTTATTGAAACGTCTACAAACGAAGCTTCGTGGAAAGCTTGTGTTGAAGCATGTATTGCAAATGACATAATACCAATGGTTGAATTACATGACGTCACCGGAAGCACAAATACTACTGATATTCAAACAATGGCTAACTTTTGGATAACACATGCAAATTATCTTACAAGTGAAGCAATTCGCCCATATATACTTATCAATATTTGTAATGAGTGGGGCACGTGGGCAGTTGCAAATTCAAGCGGCGATCAATGGCGAGACGGGTTTAACCAAGCGGTAACATCAATGCGTAATGCTGGTATTACATCAACAATCGTTATTGACGGTGTGGGATACGGTCAAGATATTGATGATGCGAAAAACATAAGACAATATGCTGCAGGAATGATAACAAATGACCCCGAACACAATCTTCTTTTCTCCATTCACATGTACTGCGAATGGGCTATTGGTGGTGACGATATTCCCGGCACATTACAATGGGTACGCGACAATAATATTCCCTTTATTGTAGGAGAATTTGGATACCAACATGCAACAGACGGCTCGTGTGACATTGATGAAGATTTAATTATGCAAGAATGCGACAACAAAGGCATTGGCTGGTTAGCTTGGTCACAAAAAGGAAATAGTGGTGGTGTTGAGTATCTTGACCTCTGTAACGATTGGGCATGTTCAAGTTTGTCAGACTGGGGAACAAGTGTATTTGAGGGTACTCATGGCACAAAAACCGGAGAAACCTGTTCGATATTCAACGGTATAGGTCCGTCATGCGAACAGCCAAATTTAGGTAATGACCGCTCGCTCTGTGGTGTTTCAGGTGGTATTACATTAGATGCAAACATCACTAACACCACAAATAAAACATTTACCTGGTATCTAAACGGAAGTCAAATATCCGGTAATTCAGTGACTCTTTCTGTCTCTCAAGCAGGCAATTATATAGTTGAAGTTGATTCTGCCGGTGTGTGTGTAAAAACAGACGAGGTCGAAATAAGTGCAACAATTCCATCACCAACTCTTGCCGACATTTCTCTTTGTTCTCCGGCACAAGCAAATCTCGAAACAGGTGTTAGTGGTTCGGGGCTTTCTCACACCTGGTTTTTGAATAATACAGAAATTGAAGGAGAAAACAACGAAACACTCACAAATGTAAGAACTCCGGGAACATACCGTGTGGAAGTTTCTGCCATCGGTTGTACAAGCGTTTCGGATGAAGCAATTGTAAGTTCGAACAATCCAACACCTATAGATAACTGTCGCGCAAATACTGGGGAACTCACCTTAGAACTTGACAATACAACTGGCACAAATTACAACTGGTATACCTCTGCCGAAGGGTCAACTCTCGCTCCGGGAACAAGTACCGGTGTCACATCATACACCACCCCTTCTCTATCAACAACGACAACATATTATGTGCAAAATATGAATGCAGTGAATTCCCCTGTTGGTCCTACAAGCCTCGCTGGAACAAATACAAATTGGGGTGTAAGTAATGGTATACACATACAATTTGATGTGATGAGTGATTTTAGTATTACCTCCATGGATATTCCTCTTATAACATATAACGCTGGTGTTATTACTATTGAAGTTGAAGTTATTAATAATAGTGGGGAGTCACTTTCACCTACACAAATATTTACGGGAACTTCTGATGGCTCTGTATCTGCTTCAACTGATCAAATGGTAACATTCCTTTTTACAGATTTTGATATAAAAGCAGCATGGGGTTCAAGTCTTCGTTTAAGAATGACATCAATCTCATCTGGGAACCCTCTTTTTACTGATGCAAATTCGGCTGTTCCATATCCATATACTATAAACAATATTGTAAGTATAACTGGTTCAACTGGAGCACAGGGAAATCAATACAACTATTTTTATAATTGGAATATTTCAACAGGAAGTGTTTGTGACAGATTACCTGTAGTTGCCCAAATTGATGCTTCATGCGGCACACCAAATACACTACCGACAGTCGCAATAACATCACCGACACAAAATTCAAGTATGGATATAGGCGAAACACTTACAATTACCGCAACAGCAAATGACAGTGATGGTTCTATAGCTTCTGTTCAATTTTTTGCAAATGGCACATCTATTTCTACAGACAATACCTCTCCCTACTCTACGTCATGGAATCCGGCATCGGCAGGAAGTTATGAATTAACGGCAATTGCAACGGATAACGATGGTGGTACGCAAACATCAACAGCAATCGCAATAACGATAGAAGTTACCGCAACAATTTCTGCTTTGAGCGAAACCACTTTTTGTGAAGGTGGCAGTGTGACTTTGTCTGCAAATACCGGTACCGGCTTATCATATCAATGGAATAATAATGGTACTGCTATCAGTGGTGCGACAAATAGCACGTATACCGCAACCGAATCGGGAAGTTACAGCTGTACTGTTTCGAATGAAACAAACTCAGCAACATCTGATGCAATTACTGTTACCGTTTACGAATACCCTAATTCTCCGATAGTAAGCACTCCTGTTTATTACGAAGTAGGTGAAACTGCGAGCGTATTAGATGCCGTTGGCGATAATATATTATGGTACACCTCACAAACAGGTGTTGGTGAAACAACAGCTCCTACTCCACCAACTCTTACAGAGACAACACATATATATTATGCAACACAAACTGTTAACGGATGCGAAAGTGATTTTGCTATTATAGAAGTAATTGTTGACCAATCAGAAATTACACAAACAATAGAATTAGCTGCTGGCTGGAATTTTATCTCAATCAATGTTCTCCCAACAGACAGTAATATCTCAACTCTCTTTAGCGGACTGACAATTGATATTGTAAAAAATGCTGACGGATTTTGGAAAAACGGACAAATAAACGAGATGAACAGCATAACCAATATTACTGCCGGAAAAGGTTATTTAGTATTTATGAATTCAGCCGGCACTTTTTCAGCTACCGGTCTTGCAATGAACGAAAATAGTATAGATATCACATCATACACTGCGGGATGGCATATGGTTGGAACGCCCTACCAAACACCAACCCAATTTCCAAACACACTTGATGTAACAAATTGTGACCTTATTAAGAATTTTGATGGATTCTGGATTCCGGAAGACGCAACAAGCAGTATTGATAGTTTTGTTCCGGGTGAAGCATACTATTATAGACATCCGTAGAAACCATACGAAAATTTACCCTACAATATCAAATCGTAACGGCAGTACCGGATTTTTGTAGTCTCGCTTACCTCACAAACCAACTTGTGGCTTGCTAAGGCTTAGGGCGTTAATCCCATCCGGGGAGGACTTTAACCTCCTAGAACATAAAATTACACACTTGTAAGTTTGTTTTCTTTTAAAAAATTTGTATTTTTCGTATTTAAAACCAAGTGTGCAATGCAGTATATACAGGCACACACGCGCGATCATAAAACATTGGGGTTAAGGTGGTTATTTGAGCTTTCCGCCACGCATTAACTTTTTTTTGCAACTAGACAGGAAAGCACCCCACAATCCCCAACGATTTCATACCGCCACCGTTGTAGGGCATTTGAGAAAACGGTTACCATGCAAAAGAGATTGATAGAATGATAATATCAAAAGAGGACAAAAATGAAAGTCTACGAGTTGTACAATTAATCAAAAAAATTGAACTGATAGATGAGAAATATGTTAATAAAGAATCGGATTTATTATCTAAAAAACAACCCTTTCTTATTTCGTTATTACTTGGTTACCGCTTTGATTTGAAAGAACTTGAATTAGAAGAAATCTTGAAAATCATCTTTCTGATTTGGGAATTCTTTAAAAATCATAGCCAAATAGAGCAAATGAAAATCTCTGAGTCGCAATTTATGAGAATTCAACAAAAAAATATCCATATGCTCAAATATCTTGAGGGAGAACAGGGAAAGAATGCTAAAATGGAATTTATTTCTACTGACTTAGAAAACTTGAAATCAAAATCTTTATTTACAGGAATAATTTTTCAGTTTAATGAGAAAATTGCACTTTTAGACATGAATAATGAGACACGAGGTATTATATTAGTTGGACTAAAAAGCTTAATTGAATGCTTTGAGGAAATAGTTTTTAGAAAATAGATTATGGGATTAAGAGAAGTTAAAAATGAACTAAATAAACTCGACAAAGCGGATTTGATAAAGCACATATCAGAGCTTTACAAAAAGTACAAACCCGTAAAAGAGTATTTTGACTTTTATATAAATCCTGATGAAAAGAAATTACTTGAACAGTACAAAGAAAAGGTTACGGAAGGGTTTTTTCCGAAAAGAGGCTATCAATTAAAACTTTCAATATCAAGAAAGGCAATAAATGATTTTAAAAAGCTTGGAACATCAGCAGAGAGTTTAGCTGATTTATTATTGCACTTCGTTGAAAATGGAGTTGAATTTACTAATGAATACGGTGATATTGATGAGAATTTTTATACAAGTGTTGAAAACACTTATTCAAGCGCCTTGGATTTAATTGATAATAACGGATTGTTAGATAAATTTAAAAAAAGAGCATATGAAATCGTAACCGACACAGACGGGATTGGTTGGGGATTTCATGATTCTTTAGGAGACTTGTATTACCATCATTATGAATGAAAAACGCCCTACAATCGAGTAAGCAGGGATAGGCATTAGCCTATCGGAGAACCTCTCACACCACCATACGTAGGGGGCTTTCCGACAAATGCCGGAAAAGGCTGTATACGGCGGTTCGCAAATCATACATATATCGCTCTTTACACGAATACATGCTTTCCGTTAATTTAAACCTGAGTTCGATATAATTTTTTAGGTTCAGAACGCTTATAAATAGTGAGGTTCAATCAAAAATAATTAATAAAGTTTATGCCGGGGATTATATTACGTCAACACGTAGTCATATAT
>JAQICB010000009.1 GCA_027858745.1 Bacteroidales bacterium | reverse complement strand
TCTTTATCTATTGGAATCATTAAAGAAATCAGTAGCAGATTCAACCGATTCGATAGTTTTGTTAATGAGCATTTGCAAAGAAACATCACGAATGGTGTCGTTCTCCGAAAAATAAATTGTTTCATTACCGGGAACTATTTCTATATGTTTGTTACCTAACATATCAGTATTTTCGATAGAAAAATAAGAATCAATCGGTAATGGAATATTTTTATCTACCAAAATTTCAATATATACATATTTACTATCTAATGATAAATCTTCAACAGAACCTATAGGCAAACCTTTCATGTACACAGGATCTTCTTTTGAGATTCCCTGAGCATTTTCAACTTGCAGAAAAAGAATCATGTCGGTATATGAGCATGAAACAAAAAAAACTAGTATTGTACTAACATATAAAATATGTTTACGCATTTTATTTTTCATTAAGAATTGCACGAATTTTATCATTAATTTCAGTAAACAGTTCAGGATTGTCTTCTAATAATTGTTTAACCGATTCTTTTCCTTGACCAAGTTTTGTGTCTCCATAGCTAAACCACGAGCCACTTTTTTTGATAATTTCCAATTCTACACCAATATCTACTATTTCTCCGGTTTTTGAAATTCCTTTACCAAACATAATGTCAAATTCAACACTACGGAATGGGGGAGCCACTTTGTTTTTTACTACTTTTGCCCGTGTTCTGTTACCCTGAACTTGATCGCCTTCTTTTAACTGACCAATACGACGAATATCAATACGAACTGAGGAATAAAATTTTAAAGCATTACCACCGGTTGTTGTTTCAGGATTACCGAACATAACACCAATTTTTTCACGTAATTGGTTAATAAAAATAAGTGTCGTATTTGTTTTACTAATAGTAGATGTAAGTTTACGAAGTGCTTGCGACATTAAACGAGCTTGTAAGCCCATTTTAGAATCACCCATTTCTCCTTCAATTTCCGATTTTGGAGTTAATGCTGCAACAGAGTCAATTACCACAATATCAATTGCTCCCGAGCGAATTAAATGATCGGCAATTTCTAATGCCTGTTCGCCATTGTCCGGTTGTGATATGAGAAGGTTTTCTATATCAACACCGAGGTTTTGAGCATAAAAACGGTCGAAGGCATGTTCTGCATCAATAAATGCAGCTAAGCCTCCGGTTTTTTGACATTCAGCTATTGCGTGAATTGCCAATGTTGTTTTTCCCGAAGATTCCGGGCCATATATTTCGGTAACACGACCACGTGGAAAACCACCAACGCCAAGTGCCATATCGAGACCGATAGAGCCGGTAGAAATAACCGGCACATCAACAATGGCTCTGTCGCCTAATTTCATAATAGCTCCCTTGCCATAAGTTTTATCAATTTTGTCAAGTGTAAGTTGAAGAGCTTTTAATTTTTCGTTTTTTACTTTGTCATCTGAGTTTGTTGCCATGGTATTGTTAAATTTATGTTATTGAATGAATATGTACAAATATAGAAAAAGTCTGTGAAAATGAGTACTTATTCGTCCTCAATACTTTTCAACAGTTTTTGAATTTCGTCATCCGAGGTTTGTAATTTTTTTTTGCATTCGGAAATCAGAAATACCGCACGTTTAATGTTTTCGGTCAAGGAATCTACATCTATTTCTTTTGCTTCGATTAAGGAAATTATCTCTTCTATTTCTTGTATCGATTCTTGATATGTAATTTTTTTTTCTGCCATAATATACTAAATAGTGATAAAAAAGCGATATATTTGTGTTATTAAATTCAAAAAATAACGACTATATTTGCGTTATTCGAATGAAATAATTAATCGTAAAAATAGACATTATGAATAAATTATCATCTTTAATTCTCTTCTTTTTATTAAGTTTTTTTCTACAAGCACAAGAAGCACAATGGTCTTTTTCATACGAACGTAGTTCTAATACTGAAGTTGAAATACTTATGAATATTAGTATTCCGGATCAATTTCATATGTATAGTTTTGATCAAGGAGCGGGTGGTCCATTGGCTGCGGAGGTTACATTTGATTATCCCAAGGAGGTAAATACTCAAGGGGGATTGTTATATGATACAGAACCGCGTGAATTTTTTGATGATATTTTTAAAACAACTGTCCGTGATTTTAAGGGAGATATTGTATGGCGACAAAAATTTACTGTTCCTACAGATAAGGAAGTGACAATTACGGGATCATATACCTATCAGTTATGTAAAGATAATGGTGTGTGTGTGAATCCTTTTCCGGAGAAATTTTCGGTAACAATACCTGCTCTGCAACAAAAACAAGCACCAAAGGAATCGGAGAATAAGCAAGATAAGACTACAATTGATTCGAACACAAAGACTGCTGAAAGTGAGTCGAAAACTGATTCTGAATTGCATGCTTCTGCACCGGAAACCGCTGAGAATCAATATAAAAACCAAGAGGAAACTGTAACAACCAAAAAAGTGTCAGAAGTTGAGGAAACATCTGATTATGAATCTGAATCACAAACGCCGTGGTGGATATTTGTTGCCGGATTTTTGGGTGGTTTACTCGCTTTTCTTACGCCATGTGTGTTTCCAATGGTGCCAATGACAGTCAGTCTTTTTATTAAAAAAGAACGGAAAATAGGTATTCGAGATGCTATTATTTATGGATTGTCTATTATTGTAATATATGTGGGATTGGGATTGGCTATTACCACATTATTTGGAGAAACCGCATTGTATGAAATGTCGGTAAATCCAATATTCAATATGTTGTTTTTCATCATTTTCGTGGTATTTGCTATTTCATTTTTTGGTGCATTTGACATAAACTTGCCTTCAAGTTGGGTCAATAAAATGGATAAAAAAATTGATTCTTCATCCGGATTAGTATCGGTATTTTTTATGGCCTTTACCTTGGTTTTAGTTTCATTTTCGTGCACCGCAATGATAATAGGAACATTGTTGGTCGAATCGGTGCATTCGGGTTCGGTACTCGGTCCGTTTATGGGAATGCTTGGTTTTTCTGTCGCCTTGGCTTTACCTTTCACCTTTTTCGCAATATTCCCGTCCTTACTGCATTCTTTACCCAAATCGGGTGGGTGGCTCAATACGATTAAAATATTACTTGGTTTTGTGGAATTGGCATTGGCACTTAAATTTATTTCAATGGCAGATTTAGCCGCAGGATGGAGCATTTTGCCACGTGATTTGTTTATTGCAATATGGATTGTAATTGTGGTAATGGCCGGTTTGTATATTTTGGGTAAAATTAAATTTGCTCACGACAGTGATTTGTCGTATGTGTCTATTCCTCGCTTATTATTTGCCACCGCATTGTTTAGTTTTGCACTCTATTTACTTCCGGGAATGTGGGGTGCGCCGCTTAAACCATTAAGTGGTTATTTGCCTCCAATGAATACGCAAACTTTTGATCTGTACACCCCAACACTCCGTTCGGGAGGAACATCACAAGCAGCCGATGACTATGCGGGGGCAAAGAAATATGCTGAAGTCTTGGATTGTCCCTTAGGATTAAATTGTTTCTTTGATTATGAAGAGGGCTTAGCATATGCTCAAAAAGTTAATAAGCCGGTATTATTGGATTTTACCGGAAAAACCTGTGCAAACTGTCGCGATATTGAACTGAATGTGTGGTCGCAACCGGAGGTGTTTTCTATTATAGAAAATGAGTATGTGCTTATATCATTATATATGGATGTCAATTATCCGCTGCCTGAAGATGAACAAAAAACGGAACTTTTTGAGGGGCGTGAGTACGAAATAAAAACTATTGCTGATAAATGGAAATTCTTTTCTTTGCGTTACTATAAAACTATTGCACAACCATTATATGTGGTTTTAGATGCTGAGGGTAACAGGTTAATGAAACCTGTTGGGTACGACGTTGCACAGTCTGTGACAACATATAGTGCCTATTTGAATGAAGGTATTGCGAAATTTAAAGCAGCTCAATAGTTAAAAAATCATAAAAAAGCTGTACTTTGCATATCTAAATTCTAAATGATACTTAATATGTTTTCTATTACAAAAGGTATAAATCTCAGCCATTGGTTGTCGCAAGTTTTTGGCTGGTCACCGAAAGATTTATTTGTCACAAAAAATGATATTGCATATCTTAAAAATCTTGGTTTTGACCATGTTCGCGTGCCAATTGACGAAGAACAAATATTTCATAAAAACGGTATGTTTAATCAAGAAAACCTTTCGTATTTACATTCCTGTATAAATTGGTGTTTAGAAGAAGATATGCGAGTGGTGGTCGATTTACATATACTGCGTTCGCATCACTTCAATGCCGGCAATAATGAGGGGGCAATGACATTGTGGAACAATCCTGAAGATCAGGATAAAATGATTGATATTTGGCGAAAACTATCCGGTGAATTATCATCATATTCAAACGACATGGTTGCATATGAGTTTATGAATGAACCTGTTGCTCCCAAACATAGCATGTGGAATTCTTTGGTTGCCCGCGGTCATACTATTTTGCGTGCATTAGAACCCAACAGAACATTAATTTTCGGTCCCAATATGTGGCAATTTCCTCGCTTTTTTAAGTATTTTGAAATTCCTGCAAACGATTCGAATATAATTCTCAGTTTTCATACATACGATCCTTTACCATTTACTCATTACAAAGCATACTGGATGCCGCTTGGTAAATATTCGGGACCGGTGCAATATCCGGGAAATATTATTCCCCAAGAACATTTTTCAGAGTTCGAAAAAGCTACAAAAGGCGATAAAGTTCTTGATATTGTGAAAGATTATAATGAATTCTCTCGCGAAACCTTTGTCTCTATTGTTTCTCCCGCTATTAATTTTGCAAAAAAACACGGAATGCAACTGTATTGCAATGAGTTTGGTTGTTTGCCTTCGGTACCGGAAGACGATAGGATTCGTTATTTTGAAGATATAATTTCCGTATTTAATCAGTATAATATTGCGTATGCTAGCTGGGATTACAAAGGTGATTTTGGTATTGTAGAGTGGGATAGAAAAACATATACAAACAAAGAAGAAGATAGTGATATTATAAAAATTCTCACACAATAAATAAGTAGTAACCTAAATAAATTTTTATTATATGAAACAATTATTTTTAATTTTAGCATTCACTCCATTGCTTATGTTTACTTCATGTGGTGGATCGGGATCACAAACATCACAGAAAGATAGTGACAGTTCTTGTGTCGAAAAGCCTGCATTTATTTCAAACCCCAGTGGTTTTGAAATTTATCGGGGAATTAATATTAGTCACTGGATTTCGCAAACAGGTGATTGGGTTGACCGTGAAACTTTTTTTACGGAAGAAGATGTGAAAAATATTAAATCCTATGGTTTTGATCATATTCGTCTTCCGGTTGATGAAGAGGTGGTTTTTACTAAAAACGGCGAACCTATTGATAGTGCATTTGATGCTTTTCATAATGCAATTCGTTGGTGTTTGAAACATGATATGAGGGTGGTTTTTGACTTGCATATTTTACGTTCGCACCACTTTAATGCTCGTAATAATGAAGGTGAAATGACATTGTGGACAAGTCCCGAAGCTCAAGAGAAATTCCTTACTTTATGGGATACATTGTCTGCTAATTTAAAACAATACCCTAACGATATGCTTGCATATGAGTTCATGAACGAACCGGTAGCACCCGAATCTGAAATGTGGAATGATTTAGTGAAAAAAGTATTTGAACGAATTCGTGCTCTTGAACCCAATCGGGTACTTATGTTAGGTTCAAACCGTTGGCAACAACCGCATACATTTCCTGATTTGTATGTGCCGAAAAATGACCCAAATATTATCTTAACGGTACATACGTATCATCCGTATTTTATTACGCATTATCAAGCTTCTTGGTCTGATGCAAAATATTATACCGGTCCGGTAAATTACCCCGGTGTTATTATCGATGACGAAAGTTATGAGAAATATGTTGATACCTCTCGAGTTGGTTTAGTTTCGCGTATAGAAGAGGAGCGAGCACGTGAGCATTTTGATATTGATAAATTACGTGAAATTATGAAACCGGCGGTGAAAAAAGCTAGGGAATCCGGTTTGCAATTATATTGTAATGAATTTGGATGTTTACCTAACGTTGAACGAGAAACCCGATTACGCTACTATAATGATATTACAACAGTCTTTAAAGAAAATAATATTGTATTCGCTGCGTGGGATTACAAAGGTAATTTCGGTATTGTTGGTTGGGACAGTGAAAAACGTGAAAATACATTTGTTGACAAAGAGCTTATAGAAATACTTACGGCATATTAATAACCTGAGTTCGACGTAATTTTTCAGTTCAGGTTAATATTGTTTTCTATTTGAAAATGATATATACTAACATATAAACTCCTTACACTTTGTGTGAGGAGTTTTTTTTTATTCATAAGTCTTGTATACTATTAACCTGAGTTCGATATTATTTTTGAGTTGAAGATGTCTGTTTATAAGCGGAAAAAGTATGCCTTGCATAAAAAACTGTAAAACTACAACGAATAAAGTGTGAGGGTATTAAAAACGTATTCTGAAATCTTGTTTTACAATACCGGTTTTAAAGAAAATAATACCCATTTTACACATATCAATGCTTACACTCACTCGCTCATCTTCGCATATTTTTTTCCAAGCTTTATTCATTCCTTTACTCCAATAGATATCATCAAAAAGCAAAATTGTTTCGGAATGACAATACGGATAAATTTCTTCAAAATAATCGACCGTCGCTTGTTCTTGATGATTGCCATCTATAAAAGCGAGATCAATTTTTTGAAATTTTTGCAAAGTGGGAGTAAGAGTATTTGCAAAATTGCCAACTTTTAGTTCAACATTTTCACATGCACAGGCATGAAATGTGTTTTTGGCAATTTCAGCAATTTGTTCAGACCCTTCGAGACTTATAAATTGAGCATCATTCCCACCCTTAGCTAAATAGGTACCACTAATACCCATTGATGTGCCTATTTCAAGAATATTTTTTGCGTGAACATGGCGTGCTATTCGAAATAATAATTGAGCATATTTTTGAGGTGATAAACTGCTGCGAGCTATGTCTTTTACTTTTCTTTCCTGACTGTGAATCACTTGTGAACCGGCACCAAAATCGTGTACCAAAATGCGAAGGTTGTTGTTTCCGAGTTTTTTTCGCTCCTTCTCAATTATTGCATACTCAGAGTACTGAGTTCTGTCGCGTAGTACTTCCCGTATAAAAGAATAGACAAAAGGAGAATGAATAGCATGTCCGTATTTATGACGTGAACAGAGATAATAGGAAAGAGTATGACGAATGAGGAATAGATTCATGATTCTGAAAAATAATAATTCTGTTCATGCTCTTCATTCAAAGTGCAATTGCAATTATTGTTTTTATTCATTTTTTTATATCGTTTTTTTGCAGCTTTATTTGCTTTTCGAATGTTAGAAGAGGCACAGGATTGAATGCAAAACAATGTAATGAGTGAAAATATATATATATGTATTCTTTTCATACGTTCAATTGAAAGTGCCTAAAATATTAAAATTATGTTACAAATATATTGTAAATTTACAATTTCAATGGTGTATAACAATACTATTAAATCGAATTCGATATAATTTTTGAATTCAGAACACAAAAATTACGTAGAAATCAGGTTATTATAACAGAATATATGAAATTATTTCATAACACAATTATACAAATCCGTAAGCACGTTTATATTATTATATGTTTCGTGTCTGTTTCTGCTTTTTCTCAAGAGTTTGCGTGGAATGTGGGATATGAATTTATTGCTGACAATCGTGAGTATTTTTCGCCCTATGGCTTTCCTCAAACGATTTTAGGTTCGCGAGCCTCATTAGAAGTAGGGTATGAGATTGATTCTCTTCAAACAATTATGTTTGGAGGAAAGTATCTTCTTATTCATGGAGCGTCTGCATTTGAAAAACCATTTGTACCGACATTGTATTATTCATATTCATCATATCCAACACACAACAAACCGGACATAGAATTGTACTGTGGGAGTTTCTCCCGTCGCACATTTTTTCCGTATGCCATGTATACCGATTCTTTAGACTATTTTAGACCAAATACACAAGGACTTAATTTGAATATCTCACAAAACAATTTTTTATTCACTCATCTCAATATCAATCAGAATTTTGTGTTCGACTGGATGACTCTTGAAAATTATGGCGAAGAAGAAGAGTTTCTTGTGGGGATTAATGGTTTTTTCGAGTATAAGAAATTTCTGATTACAGATAATTTTTACTATCATCATCAGGCATACGAAAACAGTAATGGTGGAAAAGATGTGGTTGATAATGGTACATATTCAGTAATGATAGGAAAACAGTTTTATTCCTCTGTAGAACATGACTCAAGTTCTTCCGTAAATAAAGAGAATTTACGAGCACAATTCAACATTGGAAATCTATTAACCTGGCAAGGATTTCGCCCCTTAGATACTCGCTATTCGCAAGGATTATTAGCTCGTTTCGACGTATATCCAACAATAAAAACACAATTGTCGGCAACATACTATAAAGGTGACGGCACCCATCTTATATTGGGCGACCCATTGTATCGCAGTGGTGATTATCTTCGATTGGATGCATATTATAATTTCAAAAAAAGCACAGAAGTAAGGGCATATTTCAAATACTCATTACACATAATTCAAGGAGAACTCAATCATTCACAAAAAATATATGTACGAGTGAACATATAAACCATGAATAGTACATTAGACCAAGAAATACAGTTTTTATCGGGCGTTGGTCCAAAACGAGCCGAGCTTTTGCGTCAAGAGTTAGAAATAGCAACAATTCGTGATTTATTAAATTGTTTTCCGTTTCGCTATATTGACCGCACCGAGTTCTATGCCATTCGCGACCTTCATGCTTCATCTTCACAAGTACAGGTAAAAGGTGTGGTTTCGAAAGTTACCAAAGAAGGTGTAGGGGCTAAACAACGTCTCAAAGCGTATTTAACCGATGGCACCGGAGTGCTTGAATTAGTGTGGTTTAAAAATATTTCGTGGATTCTTAACTATCTCAAACCCGATACAGAATATGTTGCTTTTGGTCGATTATCCGAATTCAAGTCGGCAATTTCTATGGTGCATCCTGAAATGGAAGAGATGGCAAAATTTAAAGAACGTTCATTTCAAGGTCTATTTGGTGTTTATCCGTCTACCGAAAAAATTAAAAAAGCCAATATTCACGGGCGAGTATTTCGAAATATGGTTGAAAAAGCATTTGAAAAAATTGGAAATGAGGTGATACCTGAAACTTTGCCTGCTTCGATAATCGAAGAATTGGCATTACCGAATTTACGAAACACCTACAAAATTCTTCATATGCCCGAAAGTATTCGTGATGTGTCTAAAGCACAATTTCGAGTAAAGTTCGAAGAATTGTTTTGGGTACAACTTATGTTAGCCTACCGAAAACAAATTCACCAGCGTTTTGTGAAAGGTTTCGTGTTTTTACGAGAAAAAGACCATCTGCTTAAAATGTTTTATACCAAACATTTACCTTTTTCCTTAACCAATGCACAAGTTCGAGTAATGTCTGAAATTCGCGGAGATGTTGAACAAGGGAAACATATGAATAGGCTGATTCAGGGAGATGTGGGAAGTGGAAAAACATTAATTGCATTGTTGGCAATGCTTATGGCTATCGATAATGGTTTTCAGGCGTGTATAATGGCACCAACCGAAATATTGGCTCAACAGCATTTTCATTCAATCTCAAATATGCTTTCAGATTTACCGATTACAATTCGCTTGTTAACGGGCTCAACAAAAAAAGCGGAACGAAAAGATATTCATGAAGGTTTACAAGATGGCTCAATTAATATTATTATTGGGACACACGCATTGTTGGAAGATGTGGTACAATTTCAGAATTTAGGTATGTGTGTAATTGATGAGCAACATAGGTTTGGTGTGGTTCAACGGGCGAAGTTATGGAAAAAAAACTCTCAAACTCCGCATGTGCTTGTGATGACAGCTACGCCAATTCCTCGTACACTTGCAATGACATTATACGGCGATTTGGACGTGTCGATTATTGATGAATTACCGCCAGGACGAAAACCTATAAAAACAGCTATGTTGTTTGACTCTCATCGTCCGAAAATGCATAAATTAATTCGTGATGAAATTTCTAAAGGTCACCAAATATATATTGTATATCCTTTAATTAAGGAATCGGAAAGTCTCGATTACAAAGATTTAGAAGATGGATATGCCGGAATAACCCAGGTGTTTCCACCCCCAAAATACTCAACCGTTGTTGTTCACGGAAAAATGAAACCAGATGAAAAAGAAGCAGCAATGAAACTCTTTGCATCCGGACAGGCACAGATAATGGTTTCTACCACGGTAATTGAAGTTGGGGTAGATGTGCCAAATGCAACAGTAATGATTATTGAAAGTGCCGAACGTTTCGGATTGTCGCAGTTGCATCAGTTACGCGGACGAGTAGGGCGTGGTGAAAGTGAATCGTACTGTGTGCTTATGGCGGGATATAAATTGTCGAATGAGGGAAAAACCAGGTTGCAAAGTATGGTGCAAACTACCGATGGTTTCGAATTATCTGAAGTCGATTTGAAACTTCGCGGTCCCGGTGATATTGAAGGAACACAACAAAGTGGTATCCCGTTTTCATTTAAATTAGCAAACTTATCCACAGACGGAGCAATATTGAAATTGGCAAGACAGAAAGCATTTGAAATATTAGAACAGGATGCTGAACTGTCATTACCCGAACATTCTATGTTAAACAAAGGTTTAAAGCAACGTCATGCTCAAAAAATTTCGTGGCGTGATATAAGTTAAAATACATGAAACTATCTCAAGATATTATTACAGATTTTCAACACACCGTATTACAAAAAGGACAGGAATTATTTCGACACATGCCGTGGCGAGACGATACCAATCCATATTACATTCTTCTTTCAGAATTAATGCTGCAACAAACACAAGTATTTCGTGTTGTTCCCAAATTTCAGGAGTTTATAACGGCTTTTCCAACAATCAGCGATTTGGCTCAGGCTTCTTTTGAAGAGATATTATCGTTGTGGTCAGGATTAGGATATAATCGTCGTGCACGGTTTTTGCACAACTCCGCACGTCTTGTTGATTCTGAATATAATGGAATTATACCTAAGACATATGAACAGTTAATTACCTTACCCGGAATTGGTCCCAATACAGCCGGAGCAATTCTTGTGTATGCTCACAATCAAGCTGTTCCTTTTATTGAAACAAATATTAGAACAGTTTTTATTTACACTTTTTTCCCCGATACGCAAGATAAAATAAAAGAACACAGCCTTTCCGAATTGGTAGAACAGACATTGTATACCGATAATCCTCGGGTTTGGTATTGGTCGTTAATGGATTATGGTGTGTATATAAAGAAAACAATTAAAAATTACAATGCCTTTTCAGACAAACATACAATACAATCGAAATTCGAAGGTTCATTCCGTCAGAAACGAGCACAAATTGTACGCATGCTTTTACAAGAGTCTGGTTTAAAAGAAGATGCCATTGCGAAAAAAATGAACCAGAGCGGTCGTTTATGCTCTGAAATAATCGCAAGCTTGGTCAAAGACGGATTGGTTCAAAAGGAAGGCGAAGGGTATCGAATAACAAATTAAACAAGCATTAAAAACCTGAGTTCGCTATTATTCAATAATTTGCCTTGATAAAACAGCTTTTTATATCAACCGAGGACACAGGACGAGCTTAGCGGAGCTAATTTGAACTCGAAAAATTACGTCGAACTTAGGTTAAAACATAATTCGAGCAATAATCGAATAATTCGCATTAAAACCGGTTTCGATAAGGTTGAATTTTAGAAAATCTATCTTACCCCCGGCAAATACATAATAATCACCCAAAGGAAATTGAGCACCGGCACCAATCTGCGGACCATAGCCAAATGCCGAATAAATAGCACCTTCGTTTACATAATTTATAGAAGAAAAATACATATTGCGACTAATTGGACCAATTTGCATCATATGAGAATCTGTTTGCAAAATAGAAGCTGTAAAACCTAGTTCTAGGTAAGGAATATACGATTTGTCGATTGGAATAAGAATATGTGCACCACCATTGATGTTTAGTCTCTTTTCGGAGGCTGTTATTGTTCCTTGTTCTGTATTCGAATATGAATCGGGATTGGTTGTAGGAGAGTCGAGTTCTAAAACAAAAACACCATAACTTTCTAATAATAAAATGTTTATATTACTATAGAACGATAGTTTCGGGCTTGTATAATATTGCAGATTTAAACCAACACCAACACCGGGATTATAGATAAATCGATAGGGGATTTGTTGAATTGTAAAGCCATCATCAAGATACTCCATAATATCATAATGCGTTTGTTGCTGAAAAACAACATCTTCCAGAGAAACCGGTCTGCTATTATCTCCGTTATAGTAAAAAGCATCATGCCTATTGCCAAAATACATTTCAACATTAATACCCCAATACATTCCCGGTTCTTTCCCGTTTTTTTGTGCATGAGCAAAAGAAGAATGTAAAAGAATGTAAGCAGCTAATATACAAAACGATACATGTTTCATCTTAAATTAAAAAATGTTTTATCAGAATTGTGAAATGCACTTGGTTTTGAACAATCTATCTGAGTATATAATATTTGATAACTATAAGGCGGCATTGTAATTGTAAGATTTTGTGAAGACAAAGAATATGAGATATCTTCTTCTAACAGAGAAAAATCATTCTTACAAAGAATTTTCGGTAATTTACACGAAACAGTTGCTTCAACAGAAGCTTTGTTTAAAATAATAATAGCAGTTGAACAGAAATAGGTACGTGAGTACACAACTTGCTGTACATCTTCATGAATAATGAAAAAATCGCCATAAATTAAAGCTAAACTATGGTTACGAAATTGTAAAATTTTACGTGTCACAGACAAATTTTTCAACTCATGTTCATTAAGCTTTTCAAAACGCATAGGACGACGATTATCCGGATCACCACCACCGGCCATACCAATTTCGTCACCATAATAAATAACCGGAATACCGGGTATTGTTGCAATACAAACCGTTAACAACTGCAATTTTTGATACCCCACAGGATTTTCAACTGTAATATGACGATTCCAGCCCTCATGTTCGGCATTTTGATTCATTAATAAATCTTCTCCGGCATACGAAATAAAACGCGGCATATCATGATTGCCCGTAATATTTCCCATTAAATTGTGAGCACCAAAACTTTGTATATCTTGCAGAATAGCAGTAGTTAAAGACGAGAATGGGACCTCTTCATACAAAAAAGTGTTCCGTAATTCATAATATACATTAAACGAAAACTGACCATCGTGAATACCCGAATTAATGTATGATTGCAACATTTCACGCCCACCGAAAGTTTCACCAATCTGAAATAAACGCCGTGATTCTTTAAGCATGACCTCATGTTTCAGTTTTTTTGTTAATGTTCGCCAAAATTTCGAAGAAATATGTTTTGTTGCATCATGCCTAAACCCATCTAAATGATATTTTTTAATCCAAGAAGCCGCAATATCCGTCATCATTTCTAATACTTCCGGAATATCAAAATCAAGAGTTGGCAAAAAATCGTCAAACCAAGTTGTATAGCGTTGATCTTCCCACCGACCAATATTCATGCTACCATCAGGTAAAAATAGGTCTGTTGCTCTTTCGTGATGATCTGCGTAGATAGGATTATCTTTATATACATGATTGGCAACATAATCAAGAATAACAGAAATATTTCGAGAGTGAGCTTCAGAAACCATTTCGTGCATTTCTTGTTCTGTACCAAACCGTTCATCAATTTTTTCTGAATCTACCGGCCAATATCCGTGATACCCTGTATACTTATGTTCATTTTTTTCAACATATCCATCAGGATTTTTTATAATAGGCGAAATCCATAGTGTATTAACTCCCAAAAGAGGAATATATCCATCTTTGATTTTTTGAGTAACACCCGCAATGTCACCCCCGTGAAAATTCAATTTTGCATGAATATCAGAATCAGAGATTGGTTTGTCATTTTTCGTGTTACCATTGTAGAATCTATCAAGCAAAATAAAATAAATAATCTGAGCCTCTTTATCATTAATAGTCAGCTGTTTTGCATCTTGAACAACCTTTCCTTTTTCAAGAGGAACTAAAATATCCTGTGCCATACTATTTTCAGAGTAGCAATAGCATCGAATAAAAGAACGTTTTTCTTTTTTAGCTTCAGGTGGAATCGTTATCATCAAACGATTACCATATAATAGTTTTTGGTGGAGAGGTAATACCGTATTTTGCCACAACACTATAGTATCAGAAATATCACCATCAATGTGCACAATAATATTCGAATCAATACAACCAATAGGGGTTGCATGTAAGTTTTTTGTATTATCGGAAGCCGGAATGTTGAGCAAAGAATTATACCCTCCGTATCCATTATCAATAGTATACTTATTATGCGGGTCAGTAATCCAGTTCCCATCAACAATTAATTGGTACGCATAATTGCCCGGTTCAATTTCAAGTTCAATTGTCCATACACCATTTTCTGCGTGTAAACTATAGCCTTGAGGATTCCAACTATTAAAATCACCGGCAATATTTACGGAATTATGAAAACCATCGAGAAAAACTGAATATGAATACAGAATTTTTTTTGATTTAAAAAGAGGAATGTCTATTGAATCACCATCAGTAAAATCAATATGTAAGACATCAACAGTGTGTATTACCGAATTATCGGAAACATCCAGTATAACCAAATTTTCTTTCTTGTTTTCCCACACCTTAATACCGTCGGGAGCAGATAGAGAAGAAATAGTATCACAATCGAGAATATAATCCTCAAGATGAACAATTGTTTGAGAAATATTTAATTGAATAGGAGTTGTGATATGAAAAACATGTTTGCTCATAAATGTCTATGTCCGTTTTTTACGTGTCGTATCTTTTTTAACTGTAATTTCATTATCAACACAGTTGATAATAATTTTAGTAAGCCCCTTCTTTTTAAATGAGTTTGATAACATAAACTCAGCCATAGGATCTTCAAGATATTTCTGAATTGCACGTTTTAACGGACGAGCACCGAATTTAGGATCATAACCTTTATCAACAATAAAATCTCGTGCCGCTTTTGTAAGAGACAACGAAATGTTTAATTCATGAACACGTTTAAATAAATCCTGTAACTCTATATCAATTATTTTATTAATCTCTTTTTTCGTCAGTGTATTAAATTGAATTAAATCATCAATTCTGTTCAAAAATTCCGGTGCAAAAGCTTTTTTGAGAGACTTTTCTACTACAGATTTTGAATAATCGTTATATTGATCTTCTTTTGATTTAGCACTAAATCCAACATTACTACCAAACTCCGATAATTCACGTGTACCAATGTTCGAAGTCATTATTATAATAGTATTTTTAAAATCAACCTTTCGTCCAAAACTATCCGTTAAGTGCCCCTCATCAAGTATTTGTAAAAGAATATGATACACATCAGGATGCGCTTTTTCTATTTCATCTAAAAGCACGACAGAATATGGTTTTCTTCGAATTTTTTCGGTAAGTTGTCCACCTTCTTCATATCCCACATATCCCGGAGGTGCTCCAACAAGACGAGATACCGCAAATTTCTCCATATATTCACTCATATCAATACGAATGAGAGCATCTCTCGAATCAAACAAATATTCTGATAAAACTTTTGCGAGTTGCGTTTTTCCGACACCCGTTGGTCCCAAGAAAATGAACGAACCGATTGGTTTACGAGGGTCTTTAAGTCCCGCACGATTACGTTGAATAGCTTTTACAATTTGTTTAATAGCTTCGTCTTGTCCAACAATGCTATTCTTTATTACATCATACATTTTAAGCAAACGAGAACTTTCTTCTTGTGCAATTCTATTTACCGGAACCCCCGTCATCATTGCCACAACCGATGCTACATCATGCTCCGTAACCGGTTCTCTTTGAGAAGCCAAAGCCTCTTCCCATTTTTGATTAGCATTATCAATATTTTCAAATAATTCTTTTTCTTTATCTCTAAAACTAGCCGCCAACTCAAACTGTTGATTACGAACAGCATCAATTTTCTTTCCTTTTAATTCCTCAATTTCATTTTCAAGTTTCACTATATGTTCGGGAACCTGAATATTTTGAATATGAACACGAGCACCTGCTTCGTCGAGAGCATCAATAGCTTTGTCGGGTAAATGTCGGTCCGAAACATATCGTTGCGTAAGCATTACACAGGCTTTTATAGCATCATCAGTATACAAGACGCCATGGTGTTCTTCATAATGATTTTTAATATTATTAAGAATATTTACAGACTCATCTGCAGTAGAAGGCTCAACCATTACTTTTTGAAAGCGTCGCTCCAAGGCACCATCTTTTTCAATATGCTGACGATATTCATCTACAGTGGTTGCACCAATACATTGAATCTCGCCTCGAGCAAGAGCAGGTTTTAACATATTTGCTGCATCGAGAGAACCAGAAGCACCGCCGGCACCAACTATTGTGTGAATTTCATCTATAAATAAAATAATATCTTTTGCACGAGCCAATTCGTTAAGCATAGCCTTCATTCGTTCTTCAAACTGACCACGATATTTTGTTCCGGCTACAATAGAGGCCAAATCAAGAGTAAGAACTCGTTTATTGAACAAAATGCGAGGAACTTGTTTTCGGACAATACGTAAGGCCAAACCGTCAGCAATTGCTGATTTTCCCACACCAGGTTCCCCAATAAGAATAGGATTGTTCTTTTTACGACGACTGAGAATTTGAGCAATTCGTTCAATTTCTTTTTGTCTGCCAACAATCAAATCTAAGCGCCCCTCTACGGCAGCTTTGGTAAGATTAATTCCAAAATTATCCAACACCGGCGTTTCATGATGCTTATCAGAACGGGGAGGAGTTGGTTGGTTTGGTCTTGGAGGTGCTTTCATATCATTATCGTCGTCGTCATCATCAAAAGGATTGTGAGTATCCTCAGGTATTTGAATCGAAATATGTTTCTTGATGTCTTCATACGAAATATGAGATTCCGCAAGTATTTGTGTTACTAAAGAAGATTTGTTTTTTAATATTGCAAGTAATAAATGTTCAGCTTCAGCTTTTGGTTGTGATAATATTTTTGCTTCCAAACTAAGAATTTTTAATATTTTTTCAGCCTCTTTATTAAACGGAACCGAAGATTGGTATTGATTAGATAAAGGGGTTTTCTGACGTAATTTTAATTCAATTTCGTCACGAACTGCGATAACATCAACAAGGAGGGTTTCTAAAATGCGAATAGCGTTGGATTGCCCTTCACGTAATATTCCTAAAAACAAATGTTCACTTGAAATAAACTCATTCCCTAATCGTATCGCCTCTTCGCGACTGTACACTAATATTTCTCGTAATGCTTTTGAAAATATCGTATTCATATGTTTTTTTAATTATAAATGCAGAATAATAATACAATAATACTAATTTTTATTGTACTTTAGACATGCTTTGGGAACAGATTTTACATTTTTTTTCAAGAAAGTTTTATGAACAAAAATTGTTAATAAATACATCTTTTTAAATTATGAAAATAAATCAGGAATGAGGTACTTTGTCTTATTAATACAATAATATACATATCAACTCTCATATTAGATTAATTAGATATTAAAGATAAAATTCATGAACGAAGGCGAGAAAATTATTAACGTCAATATTGAGGAAGAAATGAAATCTTCCTATATTGATTATTCAATGTCTGTAATTGTTTCACGTGCATTACCGGACGTACGCGACGGGTTTAAACCTGTACATCGAAGAGTATTGTTTGGAATGCATGATCTTGGTGTTCGTGCGAACTCTTCGTATAAAAAATCTGCCAGAATAGTAGGGGAAGTTCTTGGTAAGTATCACCCACATGGCGATAGTTCCGTTTATTTTACTATGGTTCGTATGGCTCAGCATTGGTCATTACGGTATCCTTTAGTTGAGGGGCAGGGTAATTTCGGTTCGGTAGATGGTGACCCGCCTGCAGCAATGCGTTATACCGAAGCTCGTTTACATAAAATAGCAGACGAAACACTTATTGATATTGAGAAAGAAACGGTCGATTTTCAATATAATTTTGATGATACTCTTTTTGAACCAACGGTTTTACCAACTCGTATTCCAAATTTATTAATTAACGGTACATCCGGTATTGCGGTTGGTATGGCAACTAATATGGCTCCGCATAATTTAACGGATTCTATTAAAGCTATTGTTGCGTATATTGAGAATAATGATATTGAAATTGAGGAACTTACTACAATTATTAAAGCTCCTGATTTTCCTACCGGTGGTATTATTTATGGGTATCAAGGGGTAAAAGATGCTTATTTAACAGGACAGGGACGTATAGTAATGCGTGCAAAATCAACAATTGAAACTGAACCTTCGGGTCGTGAGAAAATTATTGTAAACGAAATACCTTATTTGGTTAATAAAGCTGAATTAATCAAAAAAACAGCAGATTTAGTTATTGATAAAAAAATTGAAGGCATTTCTGAGGTTAACGATGAATCAGATAAAGATGGTATGCGAATTGTGTATACGCTTAAGCGTGATGCAATTGCAAATGTTATTCTTAATAAATTATTTAAATTCACCGCACTTCAATCTTCTTTTAGTATTAATAGTATTGCTTTGGTAAAGGGGCGACCAAAAATGCTCAATCTGAAAGATATAATCCGTCATTTTGTTGAACACAGACATGATGTTGTTGTTCGACGCACACAATATGAATTGCAAAAAGCAAAAGATCGTGCTCATGTGCTTGAGGGTTTGATAATTGCAAGTGATAATATTGACGAGGTAATTGCTATTATTCGTGGAGCAGAATCACAAAATAATGCAAAAGAAAGATTAGTTGAGCGTTTCAAATTCAGTGAAATTCAGGTTAATGCTATTATTCAAATGCGTCTTGGTCAACTCACAAAACTTGATCAAAACAAGCTTCGTAATGAGTATGAAGAAATAATGGCTTTAATCAAAAAATTTGAAGAAATTTTAGCAGATGAAGATCTTCGAATGAAAATCATTACAGATGAATTACTTGAAATTAGCCATAAATATGGTGATGAAAGACGGTCAGAGATAATTCAGTCTGCTGAAGAATTTAATCCGGAAGATTTTTATGCTGATGAAGAGATGGTAATTACAATATCTCATTTGGGATATATTAAACGTACGCCTTTATCCGAATATAAACTTCAAAATAGAGGAGGAGTCGGTTCGCGCGGAAGTAATTCTCGAGATGAGGATTTTATTGAACATTTGTTTATTGCAACCATGCATAATACCATGTTATTTTTTACGAAAAACGGTAAATGTTTTTGGTTAAAAGTATATGATATTCCTGAAGGTACAAAAATATCGAAAGGAAGGGCTATTCAAAACCTATTGAATATTGAACCCGGAGATTCGGTAAAAACATTTATTAATGCCATTTCTTTAACTGATGAGGAGTATATCAACAATAATTACATTGTGTTATGTACGACAAATGGTATAATTAAGAAAACAGTGCTCGAAGCATATTCTCGACCACGCCAAAATGGGGTGAATGCGGTAACAATACGAGAAGGTGATGAGTTACTGAATGCGGTGATGACTAATGGTGAAAATGACATCTTAATGGCTGTAAAATCCGGAAAAGCTATTCGGTTCCCTGAAGCAAAAATTAGAGCTATGGGACGAACAGCAGCGGGTGTAAAAGGTATTACACTGAGTAAAGGTGATCATGTTATTGGCTTAGTTTGTTTAGAACCTGAGGAAAATAAAACAATTTTAGTTGTTTCTGAAAATGGTTATGGAAAACGTTCTTTACTTGATAGTTATCGTATCACAAATAGAGGTGGTAAAGGGGTTAAAACAATTAATGTAACCGAAAAAACAGGTTCACTTGTAGCTCTCAAAGCGGTTAATGAAAATGATGACCTTATTATTATTAACCAATCAGGACTTACTATTCGAATAGAAGTTTCTACATTACGTGTAATGGGGCGTACAGCTCAAGGTGTACGATTAATTAATCTTCGAAACGATGATATTATTGCTTCTGTCTGTCCAATTCCGGTGAGTGATGCAGACCATGAATTACGATTGTTGGAAAAAAATGGTGAAGAATCTGATTCTGTTGAAGAAGACAGTACCGAAGATATTGGAAATATTGAAGAAAAAAGTTCAGGAGAAATAGATGAAATTGATAAAAACGAAGAATAAATTGATTCTGTTTCAGTTTTATTTTATAAAATAATTATTTTTGATATTATTTATTGTCAAACAAAAAAATTATATGATGAAAAAATTTTTTGTATTTATATGTTTAATTGGATTGTATTCTGTAAGCATTTTTGCACAATCAGATCAAGTTGTGATAACATGGCCAATGGTTGTGGCTGAAGCAAAAAAGACCGATGAACAAATTGCTCACCCCCGAAAGAGTCAAAAATCCCGTATATGGGTAGACCGTGGCAGAAAACACGTTGAGTTGTATGCTTTTGATTTGAAACAGGCATATCCGCATATGAAAGAATCGGACATTATTCATATTATGAAAACAACGGCACAGGATAAAAAAACAGTAGGGGACACTACTATTTATTCCTTTCCGCGTATTGATTTATATTTTGCAAATGGGAAATTAATAAATTATGAACGAACCGATGAAGCTCTCGAATTTTTCCCGTCTAAAACAGCACCATTAGATACAGCTAAACGAGCATATTTCCATGCGCGCAAAATAGATGATGGAAAACGCTATGATGACATTGCTGAGAAGTTATCTGTACTTACCGGTCTGTATACAAACGAAGCATATTATTATATTTATAATCAAGATTATGAAGGAGCATTGCCATATTATGCTAAAATAGCAGACATTTTATCGTCCGGATATGATAACAACTCGGATTCTGTTCGTGCATCATTACTTAACGATTGTGCGGTAATTGCTCATTTAGCAAAAGATTATGACAAAGCAATTAGCTATTACACGCAATCTATTGAAAAAGGGAATAATACTATAGATGCGTATGGCGGTGTTATGAGTTGTCAAAAACTCAATCAAGACACAGCGGCGGCTATTTCGACCATTAAAACAATTATTGAAACATTCCCGGAAGATTCTGCGGTAATTGACTATATCTCCGAATTAGTGAATTTATATTTAGGAATGAAACAATATGATGAAGCATTAGCATTTTTAAATAAAGCTATAGAGAAAGACCCTACAAATACTAATTTCTTGTTGAATGTAGCAATTTTGCACGAAACAAGCGGAAATATTGATGAAGCTATTAAGTATTACAAAAAAACTTTAGAGTTAGATCCTAACAATGTGGGGGCAAATGCTAATATGGCCTTATTATATTCAGGTCAAGCTCGTGAGATTTTAATTGAAGCAGAAGCAGCATATGGTACACCAAAATACAAATCATTGCAAAGTAAAGGGAAAGAAAGACTCAAAAAAGCAATTCCATACTATGAATCATATATTAAATATGAAACCGATGAGATTTCAATAATCAAAGCGTGTACCGATTTAATGTCTATATACTCGCAATTACGAATGGAAGATGATTATGAACGTATTAAAAAGATTAAAGAATCTTTAGAGCAATAATTTAATGATTCTTAAATCATCACGTCAAACTGATGATTCTATATATTAAAGGTAGGGAGCAGTATAATATTCTCTACCTTTATTTTAATATATTCTATTTAACATAATATTAATTATAGGACAAAAGGAGGTTTTCGCAGAAACGTAAGTGTTTACGTAATCAAGCGAATTTAGTGAAGTTTTTCGAATGGTAAGTATAATTGTTTTTTTTATGGAACACATAAAAATACTAACAAAATGAATTGTGAGGATGTTTACACATAATAAAAAATAAGAATATAAATAGCTATATTACGGAAATCTTTTATAAATATCTTTTCGATGTAAAATTCGAGAAAACTCTATAAAGTTTTTTTTCAATAAATAAACCTATTCTATAATAACGTATACGATAAGCATATTTATAACCTTTCATTTTTTTTTATATTGTGAATATCATTTGGCTTATTGGCATTTTCAACATTTTCTATTACATGTATTATTGCATCTAATACTTTTTTATCGGTAATAGATGGAATGTCTTTATTAAATTTATCTCGAAATTTAATCTGCATTTTTTTTAAGATTATTCATTATTTTGAGCTTTTAGAAACAAATTTTGTTTTATTTGCTTCATTCATAGCATCTAACAGTCCTTCATCTAAAATATCATCATCACTTAATGTTGTTATACGTTACTCCTTTCTTATTTATATTGCATAATATACAATTTTCATACGCCATTGTGCAAAAAAAATGCCGGACAAAATGGATTGTTTATAGGTATAAAATTACGTTTATTTTTTGTGTTTTCACACTCTCTCCTATTTATTTAGTTTATTTTTGTAATATGGTAAATAAGAAAAATAGATATTATGAATAGAATAATACTTATAGGAAACGGTTTTGATTTGGCTCATGAATTACCTACGAGGTATAATGATTTTCTTAATAATTTATGGATAAATATTTTACAAAATCCTAAAAATTATAGCTATTTAGTCGAGTTACCGGGCATATCAGCATCATTATTAAATGGTAAAAAAGAATCATTTTTAAAGATTGTAAGCGAAAAATCTAAAGAATTAATAATTAAAATAAATGCTCCTAATATATTTTCTGAACTTAAAAAGGAATATTCTCCTCACATTACTTTTAATAATAATTTTTTTAAAACAATTTGTTATAAATCATATTTGAAAAATTGGGTTGATATAGAAAAGGAATATTATGAATCATTAAAAAATTGGGTTGATATAGAAAAGGAATATTACGAATCATTATATTTTACTTCTAAAGAAGAAGTCGAAAAGAAAAAAATCAAACAAAAATTGAATGAAAAATTTGATGAAGTTAAGAATTTGAATAAAGAATTTGAAGAAATAAGAGATTCATTAAAAAAATATTTAGATGAAATTCCGTCAAATGAAAATAGGTTAGATATAAATTTATTTTCAAAAATTTATATCAAAGATATTCCTTCTGATAGAAAAAAAAATCTTGAAGAAGATATATATAATTATTATGTTTTTTTGAATTTAGATCCAAAAAGATTAAAATTAAATGAAGAAGCAATTCATTTTAATGAGTCTTTACAAAAAAATAATAAACAAACTAAAAAAGATTTAATAGGTTTACATTTAACAAATCAACTTAAAAATAAAAATGATGATTATATTGATAAATATTTAATGCCGTTTCCTGAAAATATTTTATTCTTAAATTTTAATTATACTTCAACAGAACAGTTAATTCCTCACTCTGAAATTCCTTTTGATGTTAATACTGAAAATGTTGAAAATATCCATATTCATGGAGAATTAAACAATACAGATAATCCTATAATATTCGGATATGGAGATGAATTAGATGAAAAATATAAGGAAATAGAAAATCTTGATAATAACGATTTTTTAGAAAACATAAAATCAATAAAATATTCTGAAACGCCAAATTACAGTAAACTCATGGAGTATATATATAGTGATTCATACGAGGTTTTTGTTTTGGGGCATTCATGCGGACTTTCTGACAGAACTTTACTTAACACATTGTTTGAACATGAGAATTGTGTTTCTATTAAGCCTTTTTATTATGAATATATAGATGAGGAAACCGGAGAGAGTAACGATAATTACAGCGATATAGTACGTAATATTTCTCGATGTTTTAACAGTAAACCATTAATGAGAGATCGTGTTGTAAATAAACAGTATTGTGAGCCTATAGTAAAAATCGAAAAAAAATAAGATTGTCATTCAGATTTTTAAATTTCAAACACTTACGCAGATAATGTTATTCATTTCCCGGAATTTGATTTCATTTTCTTATATAGTTTTTTTATTTCTTTTTCGTGTTCTGTGTTTTTAATTTTTGGAGCATCTCCGCCTATTATATTTTCGTCTTCCGGGGTTTCTGCAGACAATTTTTGCGGCTTTATTTTAAAATCTTCAATATTGTTTAATTTACGTGTTTTCATATTCATCTACCTTTTATGCTGTAATTTGCTTCTAAGCGAATATACAATATGTTCTATACCTTCAGCCTTTATACCATACATTATCTGCAACAAGGTGCCAATCCGTCCGTCCGGAAAACCTTTTTGACTAAACCATACTAAATATGTTTCCGGTAAATCACAAATAACCCTTCCCTTATATTTTCCAAATGGCATACGTGTTGTAATTAAATCTAAAAGATCTTTTTTTGCTTTACTTTCATATGATTTTTCATTATCCATTAAAATAGTGTTTTATAATATTTTAGAGACTATTATGTGATGTTTTAAATGAATCATTACGCACATATTTCTATTTAACATAATATAAACCTTCTGTATAAAAAAATAATCGATAAAATATATATTATCGATTATTTTTCACTATTTTGTAAATAGTAAGAAGATTATTCTTGAGAAATTGCTCCTGTAGGACAAACTTCTACACAAGCCCCACAATCTGTGCATGTATCAGGGTCTATAACATAAATGTCTCCTTCTGAAATAGCGTCTACAGGACATTCTCCTATACATGCTCCACAAACAATGCAATCTTCTGAAATAACGTGTGCCATAATTATATTTATTTAATTAATTATATTAAAATTCGGTACAAAGAAACATAAGTATTATTAAAAACCAAAAAGAAAATGTGTAAATTATTTTTTCTCTTTGTATTTTTTTAATCGTAGCATAGAAATGAGCCATTTTGGTAATGGTTTTTGTGGTGGCCGTTTAAGTAAATCTAATTCTATTCCTTTAACTAAAGGTAATTTATGACCTTCTACAAATTCAATCCATGTTCCACCATCATCTTCAATGTATGAAAATAACCCAGCTGAATCTCCCATATCGAAACTTTTTCCTTGTAATGCTTCGTAACTATCAATTGTAAATGGATAACCGACTGCCACACATTTTTTTCGTAATGCATCCATTCCTTGCATATCAAAACAGAGGTGAATAAATCCTAAGTCGCCCCAAAAACGATTTTCAAACATGTTTTTAGGCTCTCTATCCCCTACTTCGACAAGTTCAATAGTACTTGGTCCAAATAATTTCCCAAAGCCTCCATTTCTCGTTTCTGAATGTGACAGAAGAATTCGTTTAAAGGAATGGGTACCTCCGGGAACAAATGCAAAGTCTTCGTGTTTTTGCGAATCAATTTTATATTCAACTACATCATATCCTATAATATCAGTATATATTTTGAGTGCTTTTTCAATGTCGGGAACACCAACAACAGCTCCATACACAAGTCCTGTGAGTTTTGATTCGTTTTTGAAAATACTTTTCTCTTCGACAATCTGAAAATAATTTCCAAAAGGATCTTGAATCCAAAAATAGGCACTTTTATCCGGTGCTAACATTATTTCTGAAACAGTCTCTCCTTTTTTTGAAAATGTATCGTGTGCAACATTTACGTTAGACGTTTTTATTTTTGCAGCAAAAATACCATAATCTCCCAATTGAATTTGAAAATCCGGTCCTTGAGGTTTTCTCCCTTTATATTGCCATATTTCGAAACCACCCCCACCTTGCAGATTCATAGCTAAAATTGCACGTCGTCGTTGTGGTTCGCCACCGGTATAGGGTAACATGAAATTTGCAGTTTCGTCATCATCAAAGACTTTAACATCTGCTCCAAAATTTTCTCTATACCATTTCCAGGCAATTTCAACATCTTCAACGCCTATTCCAATTTGTTGAATTCCTCGTATATAATACTTTTCCATAATATGTAATTTTAAGTTGCTTTAATTTTTCCTGCTATAGCATGAAATAATGCGGGTATTTTGCGATAAAAATGAACCATTAATACCTCTTTATTTCCAATTAATATTTCGTGTTTTTTCTTTTGTATTCCTCTAAGCATTTTACGTACGCAGGTCTCTACCGGCATTCCGTTTGCTTGTCCTTCATCCATTTTACCGTGAGCGTTCCCATTTTTGTTGAGAGCGGCATATGAAATATTTGTTTGTATGCGTCCGGGTGAAACAATGGTTACGGCAATACCTTGTTTTCTCATTTCAATATCCAAGGACTCATAAAAGCCATATAATGCATGTTTTGCGGCACAATAGGCAGACCGAAGCGGAAAACCAAAACAGCCCGAAATACTGCTAACAACAACTATATGACCAGTCTTTTTTTTGACCATATGTGGCAAAATCGCTTTGGTAAGAATAACGGAACTAAAATAATCTATTTCCATTATTTTTCGATCGTTTTCAATTGGTGTTTCAATTACTGACGATCGTTGGCTAATACCACCGTTATTGACAAGAATATCAACGCCATTAAATATTGACAAGGCTTTTTCTGCCTTATCTGTAAGCATATCTGATTCTTCAAGGTTTAAAGGCAAAATTTCACACTGTGCTCCTTTTTCGATACAGGATTTCTGAACATCTTGAAGTTTGTCAACAGAACGAGCAGACAGTATAAGACGAATACCTGAAATAGGAGCTAATTGAACTGCTGTTTCTTTTCCAATTCCACTCGAAGCACCGGTTATCCAAACCGTTTTGTGAGAATAGTATTGCATACAAATTTGATTACAAAATCGAGAAAAAATTAATATGTGTTATAAATTGTAGTTAACAGAGTCGTAATATTTTTTCTCGATGTTGTTGCATCACAGGTATGACCGTTTAGCATAATACAAAATGAAATATGTTTTCCCGATTTTGTTGTCATATATCCCGCAATGTTTCTCACTCGTGTCATTGAACCTGTTTTTGCATGAATTTTTCCGTACATATATTCAGGAAAATCATATGATTTTAAGGTTCCGTCATTTTCCGGTTCAGAAAGACTGTTGTAAAAAGTGGAATAAAAACTTAAAGGGGTTAAGCTATTCAAAAAAGCAGTCACATGCTGTGGTGTTAGCACATTATAACGTGAAAGACCGCTCCCGTCATATAAATAAACACCATGACTTGAAACCCCCACAGAATCAATAAAATCTGTAACTACATTTGTGCCAACAGAAAAACTACCATCGTTATATACAGTATAACCAAGGTATTTAACCAAATGGTCTGCATAATTATTTATGCTTTTCTTGTTTGTTACTGCCACTATCTCTTGTAAACTTGGTGAAGTTAATACCCCTATTGTATCAACAATTCCGGGAACAGGAATAACAACCGGCATGAAATCTTGACGATAATCACAGAGACCTAATTTAAAAAACCGCTGAATTAACTCTAAACCAAGAATTTCTTGTGGAGCAGGAATTGATCCGCGAACAACAAAGCTGCCGTTTTTTTGTTCAAAATTAATAGAATCTTCAGTTGCTAATTCGTACGGACTCGCAGGAACAGATGGTGGATTTGCATTGTTCACTTTCGATAAACCTTTTCGTTCCTCTTTATCTTTATTCGGATTGGTAAAAGTTATTGAGAACACATTGTCATTCATCGCTATTGGATATACCCCGGCGGCATACGAACGACCTAAATCTTCCCAAACCCATGAAGTTGGAATTGATTGAGAATCAAAAATTGAGCAATCAATAATAATTTCTCCTTTAATTGATGTGATACCATAATCAATAACTCGCTGTACAATAGTATCGATAAAATATTTTTGGTCGGGAAAATATTTAGAACCAAGTGTAGGATCGCCGGCACCATGTACTACAAGATTACCGTTTAACACCCCTTTTTCATCAACACTTCCGGTATGAGAAATATATGTTTTATAACGAAAATCCTCACCCATATAGTTGAGTGCCGCTGCCGTTGTGAATATTTTTACGATTGAAGCCGGCAACATGCTTTTATTACTGTTAATATCAACAATTGCAGAGTCTTCCATCATATCTACCACATGTATTCCGAGAAAAGCAGATTGCATACTTGGTTCTTGTTCATAATAATCCATTACAGATTTTTGAACATTTGTTTGTGCGATAACACTAGCAGATGATACAATAATTAGTAAAAATGCCTTTGATAAAAAATGTGTAATAATTCTCATAATTGTATTATTTTTATTAAAAAGTATATGTCATATTATATTCAACAAAATCAGCCTGAAATAAATTAGTTTTTATATACATACCCAAAGATAATTTTTTTCCTGAAAATGCATTTTTATAAGGATATATCTCAAAGCCCAATCGTCCGGTCACATATTGTTTGAACCACCCCGATGGTGTTTCGTCGTATTTTAAAAAGAAGTTGCGGTAAATAGGGTCTACAACTTTTAATCCAATATCAGTCACAAAACCAAAATGATTCATTAAAAATTCATGTCCAATCTGTAAACTGATGACACTCGATCTGAAAAATTTAAAGTAATCATACATTTCGTCATGTACAATTAAGGTATGATATCCGCGATAATAGGAATAATTTATACCGAATTTAATTTCATTAATTGGACTTACCTGTTTGGAAATATATCCCATTACACTATATATGTGGTATGTTGGTCCGTCAACAGGATAGGTTGTGTATGCCAGCTCATGACGCCCAACACTCACACCAATGCTTTTTCTCCAGATAGAGTCTTGTTCATATCTTTGTGGTTTCGGCATTTTAAGACCTACTAACTCTCCCGGCTTATATATCATTCCCAAACGAACGGTAAGGTCATTTAAGCCAATGTTTGGAATGGCGGTATGTCCGTTCGAAACATGAATCAGCCCAACACCTGTTCGAACCAGAATCTTAGGATGAAAGCGAAATACAACACTCGTTGAAATGTCGGTAATATTTGAAAAATGAGAACCAATTAGTTTATTATCAGGATTTGTTACTTTATCAAATGGTCTCGTAAAAAAAGCAAAACCTGATCCTAAATTTATATCCCAACTTAATGATTTTTTTTGAATAAAATGATATGTCCATTGTGGGTAAATGCCAATTGTAGAGCCAAATACATCTTTATTACCAAGGTAACCAACTAAAAAACTAATACCAACGAAAGGATTTTTATAGTGTTTGAAATAACTATTTTCTTGTCTTCCTGTTTCATTCAATATAGAAATTTTTCCGTATTGAGAATTTGCATGATCTTCAATTTTTACCGGATTATCGACCCTTCCGTACAAATACTCAAGATGAATAACCGGTTTGAAATAAGCGGAAACACTATCATTCTCTTGTGAAAAAGAAGTAGTAAACAAACAAAATAATGCTGTAAAAGTTATGAGAATATTTTTTTTCACGCTATTATATTTTTTTGCTAATATAATTTTTTTTTTCGAAACATTTTCCTTTTTCAGGTAATGAATTACCGTATTTTTTTTAACACATAATTTTGTTTATAAAAAAAACCTTTTTTTTATTATCATTTTAAAAAAAAGACCGTTTTTTAAGTAATTTTTATAAAAAATTGTGAAAAAACTATTTAGTATATTATTAATCCTTATTCCGAGTGTTTTGTTTGCTCAAACATATACCATAAGCGGGTATATTAAAGATGCCGATACCGGTGAAGAGCTTATTGCCGCATCGGTATACGTTCCCGGCACAACATACGGTGTTATTAGCAACAATTACGGATTTTATTCATTAAGTGTACCCAAAGGAACTCATATTTTTGAAGTGTCGTATTTAGGTTATACAACTTATTCAGAAAAAATTGTTGTCGAAAAAGATATAACAAAAAATGTATATTTAGAAACATTTGCTCAGGTTACCGAAAAGGTTGTGGTTACGGCACAAGCACGAGATCAAAATATAAAATCTACCGAAATGGGTGTGCAAACTCTCGATATGCATGAAATAAAATCTGTACCCGTATTGTTTGGAGAAAATGATGTATTAAAAACATTACAACTTATGCCGGGTGTCAAAAGCGGTGGTGAAGGTAGTGGTGGTATTTTTGTCCGTGGTGGTGGTGCCGACCAAAATTTAATTTTACTTGATGAAGCTCCGGTGTATAACGCATCACATATGTTAGGTTTTTTCTCCGTTTTTAATGGTGATGCTATCAAAGATGTTAAATTATATAAAGGTTCAATGCCCGCAAAATATGGTGGACGCTTATCGTCGGTTGTTGATATAAAAATGAAAGAAGGTAATAATCAATCATATGAAGCATCCGGAGGTATTGGAACCATATCTTCACGAATAACGGTTGAAGGTCCTATTGTAAAAGATACCAGTTCTTTCATGATTTCGGCTCGACGAACTTACGCCGACATGCTTCTTTTATTTTCTAAAGACACAAATTTTCGAGACACCAAGCTCTATTTCTATGATTTAAATCTTAAAACCAACTATATATTTAATGAAAAAAACCGCCTTTTCATTTCCGGATATTTTGGTCGCGATGTATTTGCATTTCAGGATATATTTGGAACAGACTGGGGAAATGCTACAGGAACGGTACGTTGGGTTCATTTACTAAGTCCTAAATTATTTATGAATTCAACCTTGATTTTCAGTAATTTTGAAAATATTATTACTGTGGGCGATGATTCCGGTCAATTTGAATTATCTTCGGGAATCACTGATTTTCAGCTCAAAGAGGATTTTCAATGGTATGCAAACAATTCAAATAGTGTGAGTTTTGGTTTCAACACAATACATCATACCTTTATTCCCGGAGATTTAAAAAGTTCTATTGAAGGTATTTCTGTTTCCATGGATAATAAATATGCTCTTGAAAGTGGTTTATATGCCAGTAACGAACAAAAAGTGTCGGATTACATTACGCTTAATTATGGTTTACGATTTTCATTATTTACTATAATTGGGCCGGGAACAACGTATACGTATGATAATAATCACGAACGAATAGACAGTGCGGTATACAAAAAACGTGAAATTATTGAAAATTATCCTTCTCTGGAACCTCGATTGGGGGCAACATTTATATTAAACAGCAGAAGCTCTATTAAAATGTCATACACTCTGAACAATCAATATGTTCATTTAATACAAAGTTCTACCAGCAGTTTACCAACCGATTATTGGATTCCAAGTTCTGCACTCACACCACCTCAAAAGTGTGCTCAATATTCTGTTGGGTATTTTAGAAACTTTGCGGAAAATAAATATGAAAGTTCTGCCGAAATCTATTATAAAGACCTCGAAAGTCAAATTGATTACGAAAGTGGTACTAATATTTTTCTAGAACCCGATTTGGAAAGTTACTTATTGTTTGGAAAAGGACGAGCATACGGACTGGAATTGTTTGCTAAAAAGAATCAAGGAACATTTACCGGATGGATTAGCTACACCTGGTCTCGTACTGAAAAACAATTCGAAGAATTAAATAAAGCTCGATGGTTCCCTACTCGATATGACAGAAAACATGATATTTCGATTGTTGGCATGTATGATATTTCTAAAAATGTTCAAGTTTCGGCAACATGGGTTTTTGCAACCGGTGATGCGGTTACCATGCCGAGCGGAAAGTATATACTCGATGGAAAACGAGTAAATTATTATACCGACCGAAACGGATATCGAATGCCTAATTATCATCGGCTTGATCTAGGCTGTACTGTTATAGCGAAAAAAACAGACAGATATGAATCATCTTTTAATTTTTCTATTTACAACACGTACAATAGAAAAAATGCATATATGATATATTTTGAACGAGTTCATCCTGATAATGTTGATGAACTGCAAGCAGTAAAAGTTACCTTATTCCCTATCTTGCCTGCAATTACATGGAATTTTAGATTTTAAGCATGAGAAATTATAAAATACTACATATAATTATAATTACCCTTCTTCCTTTTCTTTTATCGAATTGTGAAGAGGTTATGGAAGATTTTTCTGTACAAAAATCTGATCCGCAAATGGTTATTGAAGGAATTTGTTCATCAAAAAACGATTCAGTATATGTGTATATTTCTAAAACTGCAGACTATTTACACCCCATTGAATACTCTCAGGTTTCGGGAGCAGAAGTAGTACTTGAATTTGGTGACACAAGCATAACTGTACCCGAAATACAAGCAGGAGTATATGCCGAGACATATGATTTTCCTGAAGAAACACTCTATACCTTAACTGTTACATATGACAACATAAGCTATACCGCTGAGTCATTTATGCCGAAACCTGTTGCAATCGACAGTATAAGTAGTTCTGTTTTTCCTTACAGCGTCTATATGGCAACATATCCCGGAGAACTATTTTATGAGGTAACGTTTTACTTCAAAGATCCTTTCGAAACACAAAATTTTTATCGAATCAAAACATATAAAAACGATACATTATTTAATGGTTCATCAGACATTGTGGTGATGAAAGATAAGATGTTTAATGGAAAGGCGTATCAATTATTGATGAGAGGTTATACTTTTGAAGTTTCAGATACTGTAATGATAGAATTAATTTCTATTGATGAAGCTAACTATACATACTACTTAACACTCGAAGAAGCTATGACCTCTACCGGAAACTTTTCAGTTCCCGACAATCCTATAACAAACTTTACTCCACGCATATTAGGACATTTTAATGCTTTTAGTGTTGATAGCATACAGATGATCATTCCTTAATATATTCTTTGAACGTATCATCGGAATAAAAAACAACAATCTTTTCGATTTTTTTATTTTTCAATTCACCCTCAATATTTATCTCAGGAGACGATTTAACATAAGATACCTGCTCTTCATCCTGGCTTATTCCGGAAGAATTTGTGGATTCAGAGGTAGGTGAAACATTTCTACCTACTGTATGTGAGCCGGTTAAAAGCCAATTAACATCAATAGAGGGATATGAATTAAGCATTTTTATAAGAAAATCAATACTCGGCTTGTTGCGTTCGGACAGTATGTGTGAGACGCTTGAGCGTTGTACCCCTATAATATCGGCAAACTCAGATGCAGATAATTGATGTGTATGTAAAAAATCTGATAAGCGTTCTCGTATTGTATTCATAGTTGATAATTTATAATGAGTTACAAATGTAAATCAAATTTGTATACAAACAAAACACAAATGTGAATTTACAAATGTAATCTTTTCGTGTTTGATTGATGTATAGTCATTACTATTCGTGAAATATGTATGCAAGCAAAAGAAGACATATATTATAGATAATTAACAATGCAAACAATTCGCACTTGTATGTGCAATTGTAACATGTCAATATTTAACCGTATTTAACACATCTAATTACTACACTATGCTATTAACCTGAGTTCGATATAATTTTTTAGGTTCAGAACGCTTATAAATAGTGAGGTTCAATCAAAAACAATGAAATAATTACGACTTATTATAAATTATTTCACAACAGCTCGCTATTATTCAATAATTTACCTTGATAAACAGCTTTATTTATTAATCTGAACTCGAAAAATTTGAACTCAGGTTATAAATAAGCTTGAAATGCCCTTTATGAGAATAAATAGCACATCTTA
>JAQICB010000162.1 GCA_027858745.1 Bacteroidales bacterium | reverse complement strand
ACATACACCGCAAATGCAGCAGGAGCACTTAGCCTTATATCATGGGGTGCTCCTGTTGACTTAACAAATGATGTAATAGTAAATGCAGGTACCATAAAATCTAACAATAATACTGGAGGTAACTGTGTGATTTCTGGAGCTGTTGCAGTAACAGGAGCTGGAACAATAGATAATTCAGTTGCTTTTGAAATATCTGGCATTATAAGTGGAACAGGAGATGTTATTAAAAACGGAGCAGGTACACTTACTCTTAGTGGTACGAATACATATTCAGGAGCAACAACCATAGGTGCAGGAACTTTGAAATTAGGAGCTGCAGGTGTAATACCAGACGCTAGTGCTGTAACAATTACAGAAACTTTAGATGTAAACAGCTATAGCGAAACTATTGGCTCAATAGCTGGTGCAGGAACAATAGATAATACTTCTGGAAGTGGAATATATACCTTAACTTGTGGTGGAAATAATGTAAGCACAACATTTTCAGGAATACTCAAAAATACTTCGGGAACTTTAGCTTTTACAAAAGAAGGTACAGGTACTTTAACTCTTTCGGGTACAAATTTATATACGGGCATTTCAAATATTAATAATGGAATTTTAAAAATAGGTAGCACAACTTCTTTAGGTAGTATTGCTGCCGGAACTACAATATTAACGGGTGCAGCTCTTGATTTAAATGGTATTTCGTATGCAAATAACGAGGCGCTTAATATTAGCGGAACTGGATATTCTTCGAGTGGCGTTATATTTAACAGTAATGCTTCTGCAGCTTCGTTTGCAGGAGCCATAACCCTAAGTGCAGCATCTACAATTACTACAAATAATGAAATTACCCTTTCTGGTACAATTTCAAATAATCAACATTTTACTAAAGCAGGTAGTAATTCATTAATTTTTACGAGTAATACTATTACGGTTAATAATTTAGATATTTCAGCAGGTACTTTAGTTGGGGGCTCATCAACCATTAATGTATATGGTAATTTTACATCGAGTGGAATTTTTACCCCTAATACAAATGGAGTAGATATGCTTGGAAGTGGACAACAAATAATTCCTGCAGAAACCTTTAATAACTTAACTATTAACAATTCTGCTGGTGCAATATTAGCTGGCAATATTACTATAAATGGAACTCTCACTTTAACAGATGGTATTTTAACTACTGATAGTTACCAAATTGATTTAGGTTCTGGGGGTAGTATAGATGAAAGCACACCTTCTGCAACTGCACCTACTTCTTATGTTACAGGTACAGTTACAACAACAAGACCTCTCATGCAAAATGTAAGCAATTCTTTTGGAGGTATTGGTATTACATTATTAGAAGCAAACAAAAATAATAATTCTACCGAAGTGATACGTGTTACCGGAACAGCATGTACTGGAGATGGTAATACAGGTATTTTACGTTATTTTACTATTAATCCAGCCGATGATACAGGTTTAGATGCTACAATGGATTTTAAATACTTCGATAATGAGATCGTTGGTCATACAGAAGCTGACTTAAATATATACAAATCAACAGATAGTCGTGTAACGTGGTCACGCCATGCTCCTATTCATGATATAAATAATAATATTTTAACGCTTTCTGATATTACTTCATTTTCTGATTGGACAGCTTCGGATGGTGTAAATGAAAGTTTGCCTATACAGTTAATTGAATTTGATGCTATTGCTTCAAATATGGCTATAGAAATTTCATGGATAACGGCAACAGAAACTAATAATGACTTTTTTACTATCGAACGAACTATAAATGGAATAGAATGGGTGGCAATAAAACAGGTATCTGGTGCGGGTAATACAAGTGTAATGCATGAATATAATTATACTGATTCTGAAACGGTACATAATATTGTGTATTATCGCTTAAAGCAAACAGATTATGATGGTACATATTCTTATTCAAAAATAATTTCTATTAATAATGATAGAAAAAATAATGAAACTGTACGTGCAAAATATAATAAATCAAAACAAATTATTATTATGGAATGCTCCGAGGCAACTGCCAAAAAGATAGAATATATTGAATTAATAAATGTTTTAGGACAAAAGGTTTTTAAAACATCTCAGTTTATTCCAGAAATTTATACTTCTCAATTTAATACAGGAATTTATTATATTTTTTGTAAATATCTTAGTGAAGAATCTGTAGTTCGCATAATAATAAATTAATTTTTTTTACCCCAAGAGGACACGAAAAACCACAAAAAATTTTATTTATCATTAACAATTTAACCATTTATAATTTGTTAATGCCTTACAAAATTTATGAACCATTGGCCATAAAGGCTCATAACACTTTAACCCAAGTTGCTTTCAAATTTCTTTACTTGAAAAACTTATTTGTAGACACACTTTTATGAACGATATCTATATTTTATTACCATTTGCACACAAAACCATACATATTAGTTTGGAACAATTAATCAAGGTAATATAATATTAAATAAATCAGAAAAAATAAATTTCCCGATATTATATGTCGGAAAATGATTATTATTCCAAATAATTTCAAATGGAGTGTTTCAGATAAATTATCTATCATTGATTCTTCAGAAAACAACATTACTGTTCAAGGCGGGTACGGAAATCATACAATTACTCTTGAAACGTATAATTCATTTGGATGTTACAGCACATATTCGAACTCACTATTCATTAACAGTTTTGGTTCACTCTATATCCCCAATGCTTTCGCACCAATGAATCCGGCAAATAAAGTAAATTCTTTTAAACCTATCGGCACAGGTCTTAAATCATACGAAATAACTATTTTCGATGCGTGGGGTAATATTATTTGGTATTCAAATAAACTTTCAGAATCAGGCTCGCCTATGGAATCATGGAATGGTTCGTATAACGGAAAATTATTACAATCAGGTGTATACACATGGAAAATTAATGCAGTATTTAATAATGGTACTCTTTGGAAAGGTATTCAAAAAAAATCAGGAAAATACAGTAATATGGGTACAATTTTATTAATCAGATAACTATGAAAACAAACAAAAACACTTTTTTTCCACTAAAATTAATACAAAAAATAAATGTAATATGGTTAGATGTATTTTTCTATTTATTTATTATTGGATTATCATTTATAATAACAAATGTTTACCTCTAAAAACAATCATAATACCTCCACCCAATCACCATGTTCCCAAATAATTTGTACTAATTTCTCTATAGCTTCATCTTCCGAAATACCCTTAAACACAAGTTCTTGTTTTCGATACAAGTTTACTTTTCCGGAACCGGCACCAATGTATCCGTAATCGGCATCAGCCATTTCCCCTGGACCGTTTACCACACAACCCATAACAGCTATTTTCAATCCTTTTAAATGCGCTGTTCGTGCTTTCACTTTCGACAAAGAATCTTCAATATTAAATAATGTCCGTCCACAAGAAGGACACGAAATGAATTCAGTTTTTGAAAAACGAGCTCGAGAAGCTTGTAATATGGAAAAAGACAATTCTACAGCTTCCTGCGAAGATAATTGTTCGCTTTCGAGTAATAAGCCATCCAGAAATCCATCTAAAAATAAGCTGCCGGCAATAACTGAAGAACGAATTTGTACTGTCTCAAATAACTGATAATTCATCTGAAATCCTAGAATTACTGGTGGTTTATAAGAGTTCTGTGCTATTCTCTTATACAAATCATGTACCTGATGAATAACTGCTTTGTCAGCCGTTTTAAATAAGATTACCACTCCTTTTCGCAATACATCTGCATCAAAATCAGCGATTTCATGTTCATGAATTACGACAATACATTCACCATCTTTTTCTAAGTGGGAATAATCCTCTAAAGAATAAACCGGTAGCGATTGTGCTGTTTGTACCGAACGCCATTCAGTATCAGAAATAATCCAATCTGCAGAGGTATCAGAATTTTGACTACACACAATTGGCGGAAACTCACCACCGATAGAATGTACCACATCAGATTGTTTTTTGTTATATGAAACATAATCGCATGCAGAAGCAGATAGTCGCAGCTGCGGTTTATACAGTGAAAACACCTCATTGCGGAACGCAACAATTTCCCGACACACCGGAATTTCTTTTTCCGGAGCTTCGGTCAGAGAAACGCGAATCGTATCGCCAATACCATCCAACAATAAGGTGCCGATTCCTACCGCAGATTTTATACGTCCGTCCTCATCAGCACCGGCTTCCGTTACGCCAATATGGAGCGGATATATAGAGTTTTCTTGTTTCATCCGTTGAGCCAACAAGCGATATGCATGAACCATCGTACGGGTATTACTTGATTTTACGGAACACACAATTGCATCAAAACCTTCTTCTTTAAAAATCTTCACAAACTCCATCATGCTTTCAACCATTCCCTCCGGCGTATTTCCATAGCGAGCAATAATGCGTTTAGACAAAGAACCGTGATTTACCCCAACCCGAATAGCAACATTATACTTTGTGCATTCTGCGATAAGAGGACGAAGATTATGTCGAATAGTTTCTAACTCCCAGTTGTACTCTTCATCTGTCCACTCCGTTTTCGAAGAATTGATGTAATTTCCGGGATTAATACGAACCTTTTCTATATATTGAGCAGAAATAAGTGCAGCTTTAGGATTATAGTGAATATCAGCAATAAGGGGTTTCGAATATTCATCCCGCACCAACTGTCCTTTTATGATCTGTAATGCCTGCGCTTCACGTTCACCCTGAGCAGTCAAGCGAACCATATCTGCCCCGGCATCAAATATCCGTTTACACTGTGCAACACTATCATCAATCATATTTGTATTGGTATTCGTCATAGACTGAATAACAATTGGATAGTCGCCCCCAATAGCAACAGAACCAACCATAACCTGAGGAACCGAAATACGAGAATACAATAATGTATCAGCTTCAACAATATGAGAATTATCGATCATAACATAAAATTTTGTACAAATGTACTATCAATTTTGAGATACAATATGTAAGTTTACAAAAAAATCATCGTTTAAACGAATATGAAGTGGATAACTGACTATTTTTCGGAATTGCTTTATTTGACCAATGAGATGTCTCCATATTTATTACTGGGATTTCTTATTGCCGGTGTTCTTCACGTAGTAATACGCAAAGAATTGGTGCAAAAATATGTTGGGAAAAATAATTTAAAATCCGTTATCTACGCCGCATTTTTGGGAATTCCGCTTCCACTTTGTTCTTGTGGCGTTATACCAACCGGCATATCTTTTAAAAAAGAAGGTGCATCAAACGGAGCTACGGTTTCGTTTCTGATATCAACCCCACAAACCGGGGTAGATTCTATTATGATAACCTATTCCATGCTGGGACTGCCATTTGCCATTATCCGACCAATTGTTGCTCTTGTTTCGGGAGTGCTTGGTGGATTTATCACCTCAAAAATACCAAACTCAAATACTCAAAACGAAGAAGCAAAAGAACACGAAACCTGTACAGACGGGTGCTCAACAGAAGGAACTCCCCCCTCGAACAAAAAATCAAAAGTATACAACATTCTTTACTATGGTTTTGTAGAATTTATGGAAGATATTGCAAAATGGCTAGTTATCGGTTTACTTTTAGCTGCATTTCTTTCAGTTATTATTCCCGACAATTTTTTCTCCGCTCATATAGACAACCCCATTTTTGGCATGCTCTTAATTTTAGTAGCATCCATCCCACTCTATATTTGTGCAACCGGATCGGTACCACTTGCCGCTGTATTGCTCATGAAGGGAATTTCACCCGGTGCAGCCATAGTTTTTTTAATGGCCGGTCCCGCAACAAATATTGCAACACTTACGGTGCTCAATAAATCGCTTGGTCGCAAAGCAACGCTTAGTTATTTATTTTCTATCATCATTTCAGCACTCGGTTTTGGTTTATTGGTCGATTACACCCTTCCACGAGAGTGGTTCGACATTATTAATGAATCCGGACACATTCATGACGAAATCGTTCCGGCATGGTTACAATGGAGCTCAACAATTATATTAACTCTTTTATTACTTAATGCATTATTCAAAAAATATACTATTATGTGGTTTTCCCGAAAAAAAATAATCGATTCAAATATTACTCTACACGTAGATGGCATGACCTGCAATCATTGTAAAGCTACAATAGAAAAACATGTCGGAAATATTAAAGGTGTACAATCCGTTGAAGTTGTTCTATCATCGAAAGAAGTTCATATTTCCGGTACAGACATTCCTCTCCAAAAAGTGCAAGACACGATTGAAGAATTGGGGTATACTGTTGTTTCGTAAAATAAATTCCCAAATCCCAGAGGGATGAATTGATTATAGTAATATGTTTTATAACGGGGATTAAAACCCCGGTCAGGGCTGGTATATATTTTGGTAAAGGGAGAAGGATTAACTCAGGAGCAGACAATGTTTATAAGTTAAGGATATAATTATATACTGCCCTTTCAGGACGAAATTGAATTTGGTGCCACATTTAACCCCAAGGCGTTGCCATTGGGCTATATTATACTGCCACTTCGTGGCGTTAAATTGTGCGTTTCATGTATAGTGTTACTTTTTTGAAATAATTTATATTCAACGTAAAACAGGCTGAAAGCCTGTACTAATTGAGCCCAACGGCAACGCCTTGGGTAACATATACGTTCACAATCACAAACGCCCTGAAAGGGCAACATAAAAAACTCCGGTCAGGGATGGTAATGATTGTTCGTTATAATTTCCGTGATACAAGGGGTTAGCTGCGAAAACGACGCTCCAATTTAACTTCGTTGAGCTACACTTCGTTTCGGTTCACTATTTTTTACGATTCCTTAGTTAAGTGGCATAGCAACCCAAACCGGTAGTGTTTCAAATTTATCTGAAAGATTTTTTCCATTATAACGAATCCACTATAACGAGATACAAATATCCGTTAAAAATCTATAGAGATAAAAAACTGACCATTAACAATTGATAATGTATCATTAACAATTAATAATGTATCATTAACAATTATTTTTTCTCTTCCGATTATTCGGAAGGTTTGGGTAGATAAGCGGTTCCACAGTGAAGTTGTGCTACCGAAACCGCTAGTTTCAACTTTAATATTTCCTGTTGCAGCTCCTGAATCATTTAGTTCGTCTGTTAAAGTAACAGACGAAACAGCATCATTCGTTTTTATTTCCCCTTTATTAGGGGTTGCTACCCATTCTTTCCCGGCCTCATACTCATCAACTTCATCAACTTCTTCAGTAGAAACAACACTCGTGTTAAGAACTTTCGCTCGCTTTCCATTCTTATCATTTCGACCAATTTCTTTATTTTCATCATTAACGATTTCTTTGCCATCCAAAACAAATGTTTGGTCATCTTCTACATCAATAAAATCGACATCATTTATCATGACATATTCAACATCACCATTGTCTCTTACGATTTTCCCAATTCCACCAACAAATGTTTGAGTGTTTTCACCAGTTCCAAAAGTTACAGGAGCATCTACTTCATAGTAAACATCACCCGGATTTAATACAATAGAGCCTCGTACTTTTCCTACAAATGTTTCTGTTCTTGAACCATCTTTTCTGGTAATAATCCTTATTTCAGAGCTACCTGTTAATTTAATTTGAGCAGAACTTTCATTCTTTATTACATCAGGTCCTTCACCACCTTTATCAACAAATTTAATTGGTGAGTTTATTGCATAAGCATAAGTACTATTCCATGGGTACTTAAAGAAATCAGGGTCTATACTTAAAAATCTACCAAGTCTACTATCATACATTCTAGCTCCGAAGTCATAGGCGTTAGACTCGCCATACAACTCGTCTTCTGCTTCCATGCCATTATAGCCGAACCTATAATCACCCGTAGAAGTTCTGCCTTCCATTGGGGAGCCGAAAGGGTAATAATCTTGTGCAGAATACATATACACAAAACAAAAATCGGATAATATGGTGGTACTAAGTGTAAACATTACATTGCAATGTACAAAAAAACAATACATCGATTATAAAAAAAGGCAAAAAAAAAGCCCCAACTACTTTCGTAATTGGGGCTTATAAAAAATTGGCGGCGACCTACTCTCCCACAAGACGCAGTACCATCGGCGCAAGCAGTCTTAACTTCTCTGTTCGGAATGGGAAGAGGTGGAACCCTGCTGCAATAGCCACCT
>JAQICB010000155.1 GCA_027858745.1 Bacteroidales bacterium | reverse complement strand
AAAAAAATTGTATTGATATTTTTTGTAATTTGTGCATTCGCACCTTCGGTTTGCAATTTGTTGTGAATCAGATAGAAAAATATTAAAAAAAGCCGCATGCAATTAGAATCAGGATATATCTATCATATCTTTAATCAAGGAAATAATAGAGAAACTATTTTCTTTTGTAGAGATAATTATTTGTTTTTTCTCAAAAAAATAAAAATGTATATTACACCCTATGCCGATATTCTTGCATGGTGTTTAATGCCAAATCATTTTCATATGATGGTGTATGTGAGGGATGACAGAGAGAGAGATACTAATTTGGAGTGCGACTCAAAGTCGCGCCCCAAATTAGTATCGTACGACCTCAATAAATCCATAGGTATCCTTTTATCTTCGTACACTCGTGCTATCAACAAACAAGAAAAACGGAGCGGTTCATTGTTTCGAAAAAGAACAAAAGCAGAATGTCTTAATTGTTTTCAGGGTCTTTCTCCGGCATATTTTGACACAGCTTTTGGTACAAAAATAAATATTGAACAATTGGAGCACACATATCCTCAGGTATGTTTTGCATACATTCATAATAATCCTGTTTCTGCGGGCTTTGTTGATAGTCCTGAAAAATGGGATTTTAGTTCATATCGTGATTATTTTTCGGGCAGAAGAGGTACGTTAATATACAAAAAACGAGCTGCTGAATTTGGAATACTATAAATTATTTTTTTTCGGTAATTCGGGGTGCGACTCGAAGTCGCGCCCCGAATTACCGAAGAATCTATTCCTGAGGTTTTTTTTGTGTGTTTTTAAAATTTTCATAATTATTGACAATGAAAAAAAATAATCTAAAAAAAAAATTGTATTGATATTTTTTGTAATTTGTGCATTCGCACCTGTTTAGTGAAACAGATATAACTGATTTTTTTTCAGAAAGCTTTGAAATAGTTACAAAAAAAACTCCCACCGAGGCGGGAGTATGGTCTTATACCTTCGGCATATAGCCTTATTGTGATAAGATGTAAAATACAAATATAGAACATAATTATTCAAAAACCAAAAATATAATTGATATGGCAAAAATATTAGGACTCGATTTAGGAACAAACAGTATTGGGTGGGCTGTGGTGGAAAAGATAGATAAAAAATATCATTTCGTTGAAATAAAAGATGAAAAAGGAAATTTAATTCCATCAAAAGGGAGTTATATTTTTTCTAAAGGTACAACAGGAAGTGAAAATTCAAAAGCTGCTGAACGTAGAGGATATAGAAGTGCAAGGAAAAGAATAAGCAGAATAAGAGGTAGGAAAGTAGCCACATTAAAAGTTCTTGAAAAATTTGATTTATGCCCTTCATTTAATGAAAATGAATTAAATAACTGGAAATACAAAAAAAAATATCCAGTAAATAATAAAGAATTTATTAAATGGCAAAAAACAGGAGAAAAGACTGATAAACTTAATTCTGAAACTGAAAAATTAAAACAACCTTATTACTATAGACATATTTCGGCAACACAATCTGGTTTATTAGAAACAAAAGAGGGAAGATGGAAATTAGGAAGAGCTTTCTATCATATAGCTCAAAGAAGAGGGTATTTATCAAATGGAGAAGATGAGCAGTCAGATGATAAATTAGTACAATTTAAAGAAGCTGTATATAAAGCAATAGAAGAAACCGAAATATACATAGAGTTTAAGGAGGCTTATGAAGTTATTGCTGATACATTTAAAAGTGATAATAAAGCTAGGAGATTGAGTAGTCAACTTAAAAAGTTTATAGACAAAGAAGCTTCTATGGACAAAATATATGAATTTATTAAAAATAAATTTGAGGAACCTGATAATCTAGGAAAGGTAGCATCTGAAATTTTAGAACTAACTAATGCTATTGAAAAAAGTGGGCTCCCGACATTAGGAAGTTATTTTTATTCTTTATATGAAAAAAATGAAAAAATACGTGGAAGATATACCCATAGAGAGGAACATTATGAAAACGAATTTGATTTTATTTGTAAAAAGCAAGGGATATCTGATGAATTAAAAGAAGAATTACATACTGCAATATTTTTTCAAAGAGAATTAAAGCCACATGATAATTTAATTGCTAAATGTCCATTAGAACCTACTAAAAAAAGAATTCCGGTTTCTCATCCACTTTTTGAGAAATTTCGGATGTGGGAATCAATAAATCGGATAAAAATTAAACCATTTGGAGAACAAAAACTTCGTTTTTTTAATTTTAAAGTAAAAGAACTTTTGATTGATATTTTTCAAAGAAAAAACGATTTTGAATTTAAAGTTATTGCAAAAAAATTAAGCAACGGATATACGCCAAAATATGTAAAAGATAATAATATTTTAGATTCTGATATTTTATTTAATTTTCCTTTAGATAAAAAGTTTTCTGCTTGTCCTGTTACTTATGATATAAAAAAAGTTTTGGGTGAAAAATTCAATAAATTATCATTTTATAGTTGTAATGATTTAACACAAGATGTTTCTATTGAAGATATTTGGCGTTGTTTATTCACAAAGTCTTTTGGTTCAAAAAGTAAAGAAGAATATCGTATATATTTTATTCAAAAATGGTTAGGTGTAGATAATGAGAAAGCCGAGATTTTTGCAAAAATTAAGTTACCTCAAGGCTATGGTAGTTTAAGTGAAAAAGCATTAAAAAAAATAATACCGTTTTTGAAAAAAGGAATTGATTATTCACATGCTACTTTTTCAGCAAACATTTCACAAGTTTTAGGTAGAGATCTAACAGAAGTAGAGAATGAAAAAATACAAGAAATTATTAAAACATCCCTTATTTTTCATAAACAAGAAAAACAAAAGAATGCAATAGTAAATAGCTGTATTAGTGTTTATAAAAATGAAGAAGGAAGTTTAGGAAATAATGAGTATAGCATTGAATCATATAAACAAGACGTTAAAAAACAAATTTTAGAATGGTATGGTAGTGTTACATATAATGAATTAAAAAATGATGAACAAAAAATATTACTAGAAGAATGTTGGTGCAAGTTTGTAAATGCTGTGAAAAATAAATTAAAAAAGGATATTGAATATTTTAAAATAGACACTATTCCATCAATAATTTATAATAATTTAATAGAAGAATTTCCTGATGACACAAATAATGTTGATATAAATAAATTGTATCATCCTTCAGCTATAGAAATGTATCCCAAAGCCGAAAATAAACTTGGAAACCCGGAAATTAGTTCAATAAAAAATCCGGTTTTTAACAGAGCCATGCACCAATTGAAACATTTAGTAAATGAATTGATTGAGCGAGGTATCGTTGATAAAGATACGCTGGTAAATGTGGAGGTTGCAAATGAAATAAATACAGCTAATTATCGTAAAGCATTATCACGCTTTCAAAAAGAACAAGAGGAAATTAGAGATTGGGCAAAGGAACAAATTAAAAAATTATATTTTGAAGAATGTAAACAAGAAATTGAACCTACGGACGAGGAAATAACTAAGTTTATTTATTGGAAGGAACAAAATATGCATTGTTTATATACATCAAAAAATATTTCTATTTGTGAGTTTTTAGGAGGAAAGATCACTTATGATATTGAACATACAATTCCCCGAAGTAAATTTAAAGACAATTCACATGTGAATAAGACTTTAACAGATGCAAGGTTTAATAGAGAGGTTAAGAAGACTGAGTTGCCAGCATTACTTGATGTTGTGTTTGAAAATGTTGAGGTTAATAAAGAAACTATTAAGGCAAATAGAAATAATTATCTAAAATCCTATAAATTAATGAAAACAGGTCCGATATGGGATGTCTCTTTGGAAAAACTTAAAAATGAAGTGCGAAAATATAATAATGCAGCAAGGGCTATAAGTGACCCTGTTAAGCATGATGAAATAAAGACAAATGAATATTATGTGCGTTTAAAGTTAGACTATTTACAAAAAAAATATAAAACATTTGAATACGAGGAGGTTGCAAAAAAATTCACTAATGCCAACCTTGTAGATACTCGTTTAATTGCTAAGTATGCTAGAGCATATCTGAATTCATATTTTTCGCGTGTGAATGTCGTAAATGGGAAAATAACAGATACGTTACGTAAAATATGGGGACTTCAAAGAGAGAATGAAGTAAAAGACAGAAGAAATCATATACATCATTGTATCGATGCTGTTACTGTTGCATGTATAGAGAAGGGTATTGTAAATCGTCTATCGGAAGCTTATCATAAATATGAGAAAGAATATTTTGAAAAACATTTACATACTGCAAAAGTATTTTTACCGGAACCTATGCCTGATTTTGTTAAAACAATGAAAAATCTTCATAGAAAAGTTTTGGTTTATCATCATCATGCAGATAGACTACAATACTTATTAAAAAGGATTGAGAGAAAAGAAAATGAACCACATAAAAATATAGATGTAAATTTGAGAGGAGCGTTGAATAGTGCAAATCCTTACGGAAAAATTTTTTCGCAAAAAGAAAATAAAGAAGTTTTTGTTCAACGCAAGCCAATAGCAAAAATTTCAGGTGCCGATATACCTAATATTGTTGATGAAAATATTAGGGATAGAATAATATCATTAGCTGAATTTTTTGGTTGGAAAAATAGTATTGAAGATGATATTATAGAAAAGGTAGCTGAAAAGAAAATAGACTTTGCATATAAAGTTTATAAGAACCTTTGCACAAAAGATAAGAATGGGAATTATTTTGAAAAAGAAAAGGTGAAAGATGAATTTTCTTCGAATATTAATTCATGTAATGAGTTAATAGAAGATTTAACAAAAAGGATTTTAAAACAAGAACTATCTAAAAAAGATACAGAAAATGCAATAAAAAGAATTCAGGATGCTGTTAAAACTGAATTATCAACCAAAGGACTTAATTCTCTTTTAAAAGAAAGTAATGGAATATTAATATTACCATCATATATAGATCCTAAAAATGGCAAGGAAATAAGTTCAATGAGTATAAAGAAAGTTCGTATAAAAACGTCTCATACAGATTTAAAGGAATATAAAAAACACAGTTTAATTATAAAAAAAGAAAAGCCATTCTACAAATTGAATTATTACTTCGATAAAGAACCTGGTAGTAATTATGAAGCAAGAATATATGGGTCATTACTACCAGATGAATTTGGAAAATTAGGAAAACGAGATTCAGAGATAGTAAATACTCATAATATTGTAAAAAAAATTAAACCACGAATAACAGGAACCCCTTTGTTGCAATTACATAATGGTGATATGGTTTTGGTGTTTGATAAAAATATAGATGAGATTAATTGGGATATTGAAGATATTCAAAGGCGTTTATTCACTATTGTGAAATTTACAGAAAATAAAGAAAAGAAAGTTGTTAATCAGGTAATTATGAAAAGACATAATTATGCTTTAGGAGATGTTGATAATGCAAAGAGTGCAAAAGAATTTTCACAGGTAATTCATGATGAAACCATTGTCGTATTAAGGAAAACGCCTTCTGTTCTTATGGTAATTCCAGCTCGTTTAACAAAATTAGGTGAGATAGATATTAAGTATTCAATAGATTATATTGATAAATTTTAACATTTATAATGTCACAAAAATTCTGCAACAAATACAGAATACCACCATCCCGTATGGTAACGTGGGATTATAGTGCAAACGGGGCATATTTTATTACCTTATGCACGGCAGGGAAGGGGCATTATTTTGGTGACATTCGGGATTGTAGAGACGCGATTAATCGCGTCTCTACGGCGACCACATACGTGAATTTAAACGAAATAGGGCACATTGCAGAACAATATTGGAACGAAATCCCCCAACATTTCCCCTTTGTAGAATTGGGCGAATTTGTGGTAATGCCGAATCACATTCATGGTATAATTATAATTAATAAAAAAAACCATACCAATTCGCACGATCGTCCCGTAGAGACGCCCTATCAGGGCGTCTCAATCGAACAATTATCCTGTTTTGATGGCATGAACGATATATCCCAAAATTTGAAACCGTTCTGTCATGACATTTCAAATCAACACAATGAGAATGGAGGTAAAACATGCAAGCCGTACAATGAGACGCCCAATTCAGCCATATTGCGGGGTGGAAAAAATTCGAAATGGAAATCAGGTACAATAGGGGTTATTATTAACCAATTTAAACGAAAATGTACAATTGAAATGAGAAAAATGCATGCAGATTTTGCTTGGCAGTCTAGATTTTACGATCATATTATTCGTAGCAATATATCGTATAATTTTATTTCTAATTACATTCAACAAAATCCTGAAAATTGGCAAAAAGATAAATTTTATAAATCATAAATATAATGTGATGTTAAAACGAACATTGTTTTTTTCAAATCCGTATCGCTTATCGTTAAAGGATAGACAATTGGTTGTTACGCCAATTAATAATCAAATGTATTGTGCCGTAGAGACGCCCTACCAGGGCGTCTCCAATACACACGACGAAAATATAAATAAATTAACCGTAGAGACGCCCTACCAGGGCGTCTCAAATGCAGATAAAACAGGCAATTTACACAAAGAGACGCCCAAATTGGGCGTCTCTACGGTGCCTGTGGAAGATATTGCATGTGTTGTGTTGGAACATAATCAAATTCAAATTTCATTGCCGGTGTTGGATTTTTTGAATGAAAATAATGTTGCCATACTATTTTGCAACAACAAACATATGCCCTCATCAATGTTGTTGAATTTAGACGGACATCATTTGCAGGGAGAATTGTTTCGGCATCAAATGGCGGCATCAGAACCGCTTAAAAAGAATTTGTGGAAACAAACAATTGAGGCAAAAATCAGAAATCAGGCAGCTGTTCTCGATTATGTCGGCAAACAGGGTGCACGAGTGCGTACATATGCTACTCAGGTAAAGAGTGGAGATGTTGATAACAGGGAAGGGGCTGCTGCCCGGGAATATTGGCGTACATTATTCGGGGAAGATTTTATTCGCGACCGGTATGGTTTGCCCCCGAATAATCTTTTAAATTATGGCTATATTATTCTTCGTGCTGCAGTTGCACGAGCTCTTGCCGGTTCGGGAATGTTGGCAACTTTGGGTATTCATCATCATAACAGGTACAATGCCTTTTGCCTGGCAGATGACATTATGGAACCGTATCGGGCGTATGTTGATATGCACGTGTATCAGTTGTGGGAAAGTGACCCCGATTGTGCTGAATTAACCACAGAGCACAAAGCCTATTTATTACAGATGTTAACCTGTGATGTACACATCGGTAAACATACCCGTCCGCTTATGGTTGCTTTGTCGCAAACAACCGCATCATTAGCACGGTGTTTTTCCGGTGAAACAAAAAAAATTGTGTATCCCAAAATAGAATAACATATGTTACAAACCCGACTAAACGCCTATCATATTATGTGGTTATTTGTGTTTTTTGATTTACCGACCAATACGAAGAAAGAACGAAAAGTGGCAGCGAATTTTCGAAAAACACTGTTGAAGCAAGGTTTTACCATGATGCAATATTCTGTATATATCAGGCATTGTGCGAGTAAAGAAGCATTGCTTGTGCATCAAAACAGAATCCGGCGCATAATACCCGAACATGGTCAGGTCAGTTTGTTGAGTGTGACCGATAAACAATACGGAGATATAGTAAACTTTTGGGGGGCAAAAGCAGAGGCTCGTCCCGAAAGCCCCAAACAGTTAACTATGTTTTAAAAAAAATAATAAGACAGCGTTCTTTGACATTATGGAATAGAATCATTATTTTTGGAAAAATTAAGCCACTTCATAGGCACAATGCTGATTTTTTTAGTTAAAAATTAGCCAGTAATCCTTATAAACAGGATGATTTCGTAACCTATGTTGTGGTTTGATGTAGATTTTCAATATGATATAACTTTGGAGCAAAAACATTGAGGCTCAATTTAGTTGTGGTTTGATGTAGATTTTCAATATGATATAACTGCAAAAAGAAAATCAGACTTATATGTTGAGTTGTGGTTTGATGTAGATTTTCAATATGATATAACAATATTTAATTTCTGAGGTAAGTTTATCAAGTTGTGGTTTGATGTAGATTTTCAATATGATATAACTATATACAAAAAATCAAAAATCAAAAACGGGTTGTGGTTTGATGTAGATTTTCAATATGATATAACCAAGAAATAAAAAACGCACATGATGTAATGTTGTGGTTTGATGTAGATTTTCAATATGATATAACATATGGCAATAGTTAAATACAATATATCGAGTTGTGGTTTGATGTAGATTTTCAATATGATATAACTCTGTATTGCTTTTAGATTATATAAAAACAGTTGTGGTTTGATGTAGATTTTCAATATGATATAACTTCTTGATAGGTTTCCCCGAACTCTTTATAGTTGTGGTTTGATGTAGATTTTCAATATGATATAACTCTTCTTTAATTATTAAACCAATAACGTCTGTTGTGGTTTGATGTAGATTTTCAATATGATATAACAGTCCCGGTAAAAGTAATTCGTTTTGGGTTGTTGTGGTTTGATGTAGATTTTCAATATGATATAACTATTTAACACTTGTAATGTATTTCCCATCCGTTGTGGTTTGATGTAGATTTTCAATATGATATAACGAGCTTTTTATAGATTATCCTGATGGTTTTGTTGTGGTTTGATGTAGATTTTCAATATGATATAACTTATTTCAGGAGGACAAAAAAGGCTTATGGGTTGTGGTTTGATGTAGATTTTCAATATGATATAACCATTAAATTTATGCTTATACACCCGAGCTGTTGTGGTTTGATGTAGATTTTCAATATGATATAACTATGAACTATTTTCAAATTAAATATAAACAGTTGTGGTTTGATGTAGATTTTCAATATGATATAACTCACTAAAAATGATATTGGTACAATGATGAGTTGTGGTTTGATGTAGATTTTCAATATGATATAACACTCCTTCTTATTTATAAAATGTTTCATATGTTGTGGTTTGATGTAGATTTTCAATATGATATAACATAGCAATATATAACTTAATAATTCAATTTGTTGTGGTTTGATGTAGATTTTCAATATGATATAACTAAAATTACTTTGTTTATCATAAGTTTTTGGTTGTGGTTTGATGTAGATTTTCAATATGATATAACAAGTGCCATGTAATGATGGTGTATATCTCAGTTGTGGTTTGATGTAGATTTTCAATATGATATAACTTGCTCTAAAATTTTTTGCACTAATATTTAGTTGTGGTTTGATGTAGATTTTCAATATGATATAACGTTCATATTTTTTAGATACAAGAGCAAGATGTTGTGGTTTGAGGTAGATTTTCAATATGATATAACTATAATAAAAAGCGGTAATATAGCAGCATCGTTGTGGTTTGATGTAGATTTTCAATATGATATAACCAAACGTAGGCGAGAACATAAAGATTAGTGTTGTGGTTTGATGTAGATTTTCAATATGATATAACCTATCTACGTATCTTCTATATTCTTTTGTTGTTGTGGTTTGATGTAGATTTTCAATATGATATAACTATTTCGAATAGTTCAACTTCACTCCATTGTTGTGGTTTGATGTAGATTTTCAATATGATATAACATAAAAAGATTTAGTAATGATACTGGTCGAGTTGTGGTTTGATGTAGATTTTCAATATGATATAACAACGTGCAAAGATTGAAAATACAATAGTATGTTGTGGTTTGATGTAGATTTTCAATATGATATAACTCAAATGTTTTTGCAAACGCTCCTGAGGGTGTTGTGGTTTGATGTAGATTTTCAATATGATATAACTTTTCGTTTTTATGTATCATTTAACGGCTTGTTGTGGTTTGATGTAGATTTTCAATATGATATAACGCAATCGGATTTTTATTAGATTCAGCAGCAGTTGTGGTTTGATGTAGATTTTCAATATGATATAACATATTGTCTAATGTTAAGTCTTCATCGGGGTTGTGGTTTGATGTAGATTTTCAATATGATATAACATAACTTCCGATTTTAACTTGTTTTATTTAGTTGTGGTTTGATGTAGATTTTCAATATGATATAACAGCTCACACTTTACGCATGAACTATTTAAAGTTGTGGTTTGATGTAGATTTTCAATATGATATAACATTATGATAGAGTATAAATACAAGAAACAGGTTGTGGTTTGATGTAGATTTTCAATATGATATAACTGTATACTTTAATTGTGTATATTGCACTAGTTGTGGTTTGATGTAGATTTTCAATATGATATAACTTGCGAAATATCATACTTATATGGACGGTTGTTGTGGTTTGAGGTAGATTTTCAATATGATATAACTACAACACCTTTTTGTTGTGTGTTATTCCAGTTGTGGTTTGATGTAGATTTTCAATATGATATAACAACTTTAGATTTTATCTCATTGTTTATACTGTTGTGGGTTGATGTAGATTTTCAATATGATATAACGTACTATACGAAATGAAAGCATATTGTAATTTAACTATTTTTTAGTTTGAGCTTGTTATTTGATTTTTGACAAAAAAGAATATATATTTGTGTACGGAATTGAGTTGTAAATTAGAGCGAAGGTTTCTTCGTCGACATGTTTATTCAGTTCTTTTTTTTTATACATTCTATAAAGGTAGGATATAATGTAAGCCCCTTAATGTATTTAAAAAAACATTATTCTTAATAGCTATAGACTTGCAATTACCGTTAAATCAGATTGTAAGATGCATAAAAGGAACCGTAACGGTAACGGTTGGAACTTTAGCAATTCCAAATTGTTTTTTAGCGGATTATTCCGCTTTTTTTATGTGTGCTTTTTTTTCATAAAACAAATAAGAACCGCAAGAAATAGTTGGCAACAAATTCAATGAGAATAAAAAAAACACCTTTCAAAGATGCCTTTGTAATACAATGAGCATACCAAGCTCTCTATGTCCAAAACGACTTTGTTTAATACAGAAATACGACATATATATATAGATTTTCAATATGATATAACCAAAGATATTCAATGAAAGCAAATCACAAGGTAATTATTTGCTTTTCAATACACATTTTTAATATATTTGTATCTGAAAAAGGTAATTATGTAAATCGCGGGGCATTGAAAAGGCTCTTCAACGTTTTAATTACCTTTTTTTGTTTAATACGAGCTGTCTTCCCGAATTTCTCCG
>JAQICB010000119.1 GCA_027858745.1 Bacteroidales bacterium | reverse complement strand
ATTAAGCAAGTTATCATTTATAGTGATACTTCCCCCTTCCTTTGCTTCGTTCCGCTACGCTCCACTTCGCAAAGGAAGGGGGAAGTTTTTCCATTAACAACGTGGTGAAACTTTACAGTTATTATTTTTTTTTGAACAAACAAATATACAATTTTTTTATAATCGGTCTTTCAAAATCGCAGTTATAACTCCATGATTGATATCACCTTTTTCTCCGAAATTAATCACGCCTCGTTGTTCTAAACGGTCTGCAACAAGCTTACAGGTATCTTCTTCTAAGTTGCAATCGCTTAGGCGAGTTTCTAAACCGAGAGCTTTGAAGAATGCAACTGTTTTTGCAATTGTGGCATCAATTCGTTCGTCTTTGCTTCCTTCGGTAATTCCCCATACACGTTCTCCGTATTGTGCAATTTTATCACCTTTTACATTTCGTCGTACATTCATATTTCCCGGAAGAATAATTGATAATGTTCGTGCGTGATCTATATTATATAATGCTGTTAATTCATGTCCAATAACGTGTGTGCTCCAATCTTCAACGCATCCGCGAGAAAGAATACCATTAAGAGCCATTGTTGCACTCCACATGAAATTAGCGGCTGCTTCATAGTCATTTTTGTTTTCAATAACCTTTGGGCCTTCTTCAATTAATGTTTTTAGCACACCTTCTGCCCATCGGTCTTGCAGTGGTGTGTTTTTTGGAACGGTGAGGTATTGTTCCATAACGTGAATAAAAGCATCTCCAATACCATTTGCAATTTGTCGTTCGGGTAATGATGCAACGGTTTTAGGGTCAAGAATTGAGAATTTTGGCATAACAAACGGACTTCCGAATGATAATTTTTCTTGGGTACTTTTGCGAGAAATAACCGAGTTAGGATTCATTTCTGTGCCTGTTGCCGGTAAAGTGAGAATACACGAAAGTGGTACTCCGTTTTTCACTTCAATTTTTCCTTGTAAAATTTCCCACGGATCTTCATTTTCGTCTATACATAAAGCAGCCGATAAAAATTTTGTACCGTCAATTACCGATCCGCCGCCAACAGCGAGAAGGTAGTCGATGTTTTCTTTGCGAGCTATGTGTAAAGCTTCCATCATTGTTTCGTACTTCGGATTTGGTTCTATACCGCCAAATTCAATATACGAAAAAGTATCTAAAGCTTGAATTACTTGGTCATAAACTCCATTATTTTTGATACTTCCGCCACCATAGAGCATCATAATTTTAGCATTTTTTGGAATTAGTTCACTGATTTTTGCAATAGAACCTTCTCCAAATACAATTTTTACGGGATTGTGAAATTCAAAATTGTTCATATTATTATTTATTTTAGGATTAATTAATTTGTTTCTTGATTTTTTTGTGCAACTTTTTCTATAATGAAAATACTGATAAATCCGAGAACAATATACCCAATTGCTATTATAAATTCGGTATTCATTTCCGGAAGTATGGGTTTGTACGACGCTATTTTTATGTCTTCTATGATTGTTCCTTTTTCTGATATAAATGCCCCAAAATCATTTGTGTGAACTATATTCATATCAATATCGAATGATTTTTTCCATGGCCATAAAATTGCTAATGAACCAAAAATAAAACCGGTAAGTACTGCAACCGTTTGATCTTTGTAGGTTTTAAATAACCAGGAAAGCCCGTGGGAAAAAACGACAAGACCAATAACGCAGCCAATTGCAACCGGTCCAATAATGCTCAAATCGAGATTGTTTACCGCATCAATCATTATGAGTTGATAATTACCCATAAGTATAAGGACAAACGAGCCCGAGAGTCCCGGAAGAATCATACTGCAAATAGCAACAACACCGCAGATAACAAGATACCAAAAAGCATTGTTTTCTACAGCCGGATTTAAAAATGAAATGGTAAGAGCTGCTCCGGTTCCTACTATTACTGAAATAACAGTTGAAATATTCCATGTTGATATGGTTTTCCCCACAAAAATAACTGAAGCAATTATAAGTCCGAAAAAGAAAGACCAAATGAAAATCGGATACTGAATAAACAGAAAATCTAGCACACGAGCAAGTGAGATAATACTGAGAATAGCACCGCCAAATACTGCTGCAAGAAAGGGCAATTGAGTATGCTTAGCAAATTCTTTGAGCTTTCCCGAAAACAGTAGTTTCGCAGCTTGCACATTAAAGGATTTAATGGCATCGATTAAACGTTCGAAAATACCGGTTATCAGGGCAATTGTACCACCCGAAACTCCGGGAATTACATTTGCCGCTCCCATGGCAAAACCTTTTGCAACAAGAGAAATAGAGTTTTTCATCATATCTTATTCACCTAAAAATTGAAAAAATGTGTCGCCTCGTAGTCCCAAACGTAAAGCTTCAAGAGCAATTACTTCGTTTGTTGCAATATTTCCCAAATTCACCGATTCGCCCAATAATTTAACAAACAGAGCTTGTTGGTTTTTTTGTGGTGCTTCCCACATAATGTTGGAAATATCTATATTATTAATAATGGTATCAATAAGAATCTTATTTGCCGAACCATCTTTGTTGAATATACCAATAGTGCCACTCTCGCGTGCTTCAGTGATAACTTTAATTGAACCTGCGTCGAGCTCCGATTTTATTAAGTTAATCCACGTTTCGGGTGATAAAACTTTGTCTGCTTCTTTTGAGCCAACTTCAGAAATTACTGTAAAGTTTTTTGAAAGTTCTTGTATGTAGTGTAATTTCTTTTCTTGGTCTAATTCGATAGAGCCGTCAGATACTTCCACCATTCCAATATTGTATGTGTCGAGAAATTTTTGAAATTCATCAAACATATTGCGAACGATAAATAGTTCAAACAATGTTCCACCAAAGTAGGGGGTAATATCTGCTTGCGAATACACCTTAATTTTTTCGTGTAAGTTTTTGGTAATTAATGCCGTACCAAATCCAATTTTTGCATAATCAATGTAATCTGCGGCTGCATCAACCATGTTTTGTGCCTCTACTACCGAAAGCCCTTTGTCAATCACCATTGTTTGACCAATAGTTCGTGGTTTTCCTTCTCGTGTGGGTACGTGTGGCAAGTTATAATTCATAATATTTTTTGTATAAAATGGTTAAATTGTGTAATTATTTGTTCTTCTTTATTATATAAATCAAAGAAAGTTGATGATTCTTCTTGATTTTCTGTAAATGCTTGTATAAAATATTCTTTGGCCAATTCAACATTACCGGTATAGGTTAAATATGCCGAAAGGGTGTAGAGTAAAGGTGCATTGTCGGCAATGTGTTTGTTTCCTTCGCGTAAAACTTCAGTTGCTTCTTCAAACAAATTGTTTGAATAGTAAATATCTGCCAATTCTATCCACGACTCCGGTACTGTTTTGTTGATTTCAATAGCCTTTTTTATCGAACCAATAGCTTCCTCAAAAAGTTCTCGGTCTTTCAGTAAAATTCCGTAAGTGAGCCAGTAATGTTCATTCGTGGAATTTAATTCTATTGCTTTTTCAACATATTTAATTGCAGTAAGAATCTCAGATTGATTTAATGAAACCATGCACAATCCGAACCATGCCTCAACACAGTCAGAATCGATTTCAGTAGCTTGAATATAGTGAGCTTCAGCTTGTTCATAATCCTTTGTTTTATCGAACGATTCGCCAATATATACATGCCCCAAAATAGAATCGGGTTCGAGTTTTAAGTATTCTTGGTACATTTCAATTGCTTGATCGTGCCGATTGCGGGATGCATAGCAATTTCCCTTATTGAAATATGCCGAAGAAAATGATTCGTCAATTGCAATTGCAAAATCAAATGCTTCAATAGCTTTATCAAAATCCTCAATTTCGGAATAAATAACGCCCATATTATACCAGGCATTTTCCGAATAAGGGTCTTGTTCTATATAGTGAGCATAGAGTTGAATACTTTTTTTGTATTTACCCATTTTTTCATAACAAAATGCTAAATCATACACAACCAAGCTATTTTCGTTGTTGATTGCATATGCTTGTTTGAGAAAAAACAGGGCATGTTTGTATTGATGATTATTGATAAAATTAATGGCAATAGTATAATAATGCTCTTCAAGTTCTTCGTCTCCTTCATTCTCAATAAACGTGTTAAAAAACGTTACCGCTTTACTGAATTTTTCTTGAATACTGTAAGCCATGCCCATTAAAAAAACAACATCAGAATTGTCGGGTTCTAAGGTATAGAGATTTTTCAATATTGAAAGAGCAGAATCAGCATCGTTTCGTTCGATATGAATTTTTGCTCGTTTCAAATCTAATTCACTATTGTGAGGATGTTGTTTGAGAGCAATAGAAACAACCGTATATGCTTTGTTTAATTTTCCATCATCTATATAGAAATCAACAAGTTCTGTAAATTCATGAACATCAAAATAAATCTCGGTTTTGGTTGCGAGCATGTGCTCACATTTTTCAATAATTTGTGAATATTCTTCCTTGCTTAAATAAAAATCGTGTTCCTCGTCCATATATACTTATTGAATATGTTCTTTTCGTAATAAATCGGTAATTTCTTTTACCGGATTGAATGTAAGAATTGGTACTTCAACAAATATGCTCGTCCAATTCGCCATTGCACCGTTCCATAATCCCGGAAGCTCGAGTGCTTTGAGTTCTTTCCCGTCTTTGCTTTTTGTGGATATAATGCCGGTTTCTTCGTTTATGTAGTTTTGTAGATTAAATGGTTTATTGTCTGCGTTTTTTAAACCGCACACAATGTCGACGGGGTTGAAGTGTGTTGATTGTTTCACAATTTCCATTTGTTCTTTCGAAGATGTGTCGAGTTGTGCCATTTCAATAATTTGCAGACTTTCCGATCCGTCCGGTTCTTTTACAAAAAATGGACCGCCACCCGGTTCGCCTTCATTTTTTACCATACCACACACACGTATAGGTCTGTCGAGCAGATTAAGCAAATATTCTTTACAGTCATTTTTTGGCATTGTGAAAAAATCTTCGGGAAAAACGTATGACAATTCTTTGGTAAAGAGAGTATGTATTTTTTTCTGAAGCTTATCGGATAAATATTTACTTTTTTCCAATTTTTCGTAATATTCAAAAATAATTTTTTGATAATACATCAGAATACCTGCTAATGTTTTCTTGTAAAAGACGGTGATATCTTTGTATGTATCAGGAACAATATTGTCTATGTTTTTTATAAATACAATATCAGCATCCAAGTCGTTCAGATTGTTGATAAGAGCACCATGTCCTGCCGGTCTGAATAAAAGCTTACCGTCTTTGTCCACAAAGGGAGTATTGTCTGGGTTTACAGCTACAGTGTCAGTTTTTGGATCTTGTATGCTGTATGAGATATAAAATTTTACCGCATATTTTTCTTGATACATTTTTTTTGTTTCAGCAACCGTCTTTTTAAACCCATCCATAAATTCCGGCGATACGGTAAAGTGAATGTGTACATCGCCATTCTGATTTTTTGCGTATAAAGCACCCTCAACCAAATGTTCTTCTATTGCAGTTCGTTTTCCGTTTTCGTAAGCGTGAAACAGTAACATTCCTTTTGGTAAGTTTCCGTAATTGAGTCCTTTGGGAGTTAAAAAATACTCTAAAATTGTTTTGTAATCCTTTTTTTCGAGTAAGTCTTCAAGCGAAAACCCGTCATTTGCAAGCGTTTCTTTGAGAGAATCATAAAACACAAATGTAGAAATATTTGTAAAGAACTGAGCAGGACTATGAGTTGAATTGTCCGAAAATAATTTTTTGTACGACTCTTCACTTCCGTCATATTCTTCCCAAACAGAAAAAAGCGTTTTAAACATTCGCGATGCAGCTCCCGATGCCGGAGTAAACTTCATGAGTGATTTTTTCTTTTTCTTCTTGTCAAACAGTTTAATATACCTTTGAGCTTCTTTTTTTTGCAACTGAATTATACCATGTTGCGAATTTGCCGCTTCTGTTATATCAATAGGAGCAAAGCCCTTTTCGAAGCGAGAAATTTGTTTTTCAACTTCTTCGGGTTGCAAGCCTTTGTTTTGAATTTCTAATAGTTGAGAATCAGAGAACATATATATTATATTTTTATGAAAAAGTACATAAAATACCTAAAAATGCAAGATAAATAGGTATTAATTTATCAATAAATTATGTACAAATATACTAATGTAAAAAAGGATATAAAAAATATGGCTCTTTATTTTCGGTAAAATAAACATTGTTTCATGTGTTTTTTTCTTTTGAATGCGGTAAAAAACCTCCTTATTCTTCTTTTAATACCCAACGAATAATCATTTGGACTGGACTTCCTAACAATTGCCGTATAAAAAGTTAAGCAACATTTTCACTATATTTATTAACATGAGTTCGACGTAATTTTTCGAGTTTAGATTAGCTCCGCTGAGCTCGTCCTTTGTTCTCGGTTAATATAAAAAGCTGTTTATCAAGGCAAATTATTGAATAATAGCGAGCTATTGTGAAATAATTTAACGCAGAAAAACTATTTTTTATGCAAAGCATACTTTTCCCGCTTATAAACAGCCATCTTCAGCTCAAAAATAATTTAAAATAACCCGTTATTATTTCATTATTTTTGATTGAACCTCACTATTTATAAGCGTTCTGAACCTGAAAAATTATATCGAACTCAGGTTGTTATTGTTTTTTATAGTTGCCGTATACGTTTTTCCCACTTCCATGCGCTTGCTAGCACATCCTGTAAGGAAGTTCCTGCTTTCCATCCGAGTTCTTTGTTTGCAGACTGTGTGTCTGCCCATACTTGCTCAATATCTCCGGCACGTCTGTCAACAATAGTGTAGGGGATTTTTTTGCCTGTAGATTTTTCAAATGTGGAAATCATTTCTAATACCGAAACACCTTTTCCTGTTCCTAAATTAAATATCTCACATTCTTGTGTGTTTGATTGTTTGAGTAATCGATTGGTTGCAATTACATGTGCGTGAGCTAAATCAACAACATAGATGTAATCACGAATCGCAGATCCGTCCGGAGTGTTGTAATCATCGCCAAAAACTAGTAATTTCTTGCGGATACCGGCAGCTGTTTGTGTGATAAAAGGCACTAAATTACTCGGTACTCCTTTAGGTAATTCTCCTATAAGACCACTTGGGTGTGCACCAATAGGATTAAAATAACGAAGGAGGATAGTTGAAAAAGAATGATATGAATGAATCGCATCAGAAATTATTTCTTCACATATCTGTTTTGTGTTACCGTATGGCGACATTGCTTTCTGAATAGGAGCCTCTTCGGTTACGGGTAATTTTTCCGGTTGACCATATACGGTGCACGAAGATGAAAAAATCAGATGAGGAACATTATATTTTTTCATACATTCCAGTATGTTTATCATTCCCACAACATTATTTTTATAGTAGAGTAAAGAGTCTTCAACTGACTCGCCAACAGCTTTGTATGCTGCGAAATGAATAACTGCTTGTATGTCCATATGTTTGGCGAAAACTGAAGAAAGAGAGTCTTTGTCGCAAATATCTATTTCTTCAAAAACAGGTTTTATGCCACTTATAGAATTTATTCCATCTAATACAGATATTTCCGAATTTGATAAATTATCAATAATTACCACTTCATGCTTGTTTGCAATTAATTCTACAACGGTATGAGAACCTATATAACCGAGACCTCCGGTAACTACTATTTTTGCCATTATTTATAACTAAATTGAGGATTCCACTTAAAAGTGCTAATTAAATTTACGATATCTTCGTGCATAAACGATATAACTGGTGCTAATGAATCTTTGTTTGGAGGAACATTAAAATATAATGCACCGCGAATAAAATGAGTTGAACTGTCGGTAATTACAAATTGTTTTACCGAAGCAGCATTGCCTTTAATGTCAAACAATAAACCATGTACATCTTTGTCGGTATAGTGAAATTCTTCGGTTTTAATTGCTTCAGCTTTTATGTCATGTTTGTATGCTAAAAAATGAGCATCATCAACAAAGTCAGTAAGGTTATGTTTGATGTGCTTGTAAGTAATATGAATTGTTGCATTAAATTTTGGATACTGAATATTTATCCAATATGGTTCTGCGGTGTTTGAAGTGTCAATTACAACTTCAGAATAATCCGGCAATTTTAGAAAATAGGGAAAATTCCTTTTTTCGAAGGAATAGTATGTTCGCTCAGGGAAATCAATGCGAAAATAACCGCGTTGTTTAGGTAATTTAATATCTCGTTCTGTACATGATATGCAGAAGAGTATAGATAGGAATAGTACGATTTTTATTTTCATTCTTCGCTTTTTTCTTCGTTTAGTATCGTAGCTTTTATTTTTTTAATACGTCGTTTGTTTTCTGCTTCTATTTTGAATAGAATATTTTTATATTTTATTTCTTCAAATAATTTTGGAAAATCACCGGTAATTTCGAGAATTAAGCCGGCAAGCGTGTCAGCCTCACCTTTTATTTCATCAAATATGTCATCGGGTAATTCATATACTTTTAGAAAATCATGCAAAGATATTTTTCCGTCAAAAATAAATGTTGTATCATTTACTTTTGTAAATAATGAATCATCATCGTCAAATTCGTCATGAATATCTCCGAGTATTTCTTCAAGAATATCTTCTAATGTTACGATTCCTGAGGTTCCGCCGTATTCGTCTATTACGATTGCTAAGTGTACTTTTTCGGTTTGAAACTCCTCAAGTAAATCATCAATCTTTTTCGATTCCGGAATAATATAGGGATCTCGAATAAAAGATTGCCACCGGAAATGTGCCGGTTTTTGGAGGTGCATAAGTAAATCCTTTACATAGAGCACACCGCGAATAGTATCAAAAGATTTTTCATAAACCGGAATACGTGAGTACCCGGCTTGGGTTACAATTTCAAGTACTTTTGAAAAATCTGCGGTAATATCAACTGCCACAACATCAACGCGAGGACGCATAATTGTGGTTACGTCAATTCGTTTAAGTTTCACAATTCCTTCGAGGAAGTCTCGTTCCTCTTGGTCTTCAAAACTGTCAGATGCAATGTTTAATGCTTCGGAAACATCTTCCATTGAAATATATTTTTTGCGCAATTTTTTTGTAATATGGGTCGACGAAGAAATAAGGAATGAACTGAGAGGTTTAAACATTTTATTCATTACTAATAGTGGGTATGCCATAATAAGACTGAATTTTTCTGAAAAATGTTGTGCATATATTTTTGGAATAATTTCGCCGAATAGGAGTATGAGAAATGTTACAATTACTACTTGAAAGATAAAACCAAGTAAAACAGCTTCTCTGAAATAAAATACTTCTACGGTAATAAAAGAAGAAACAACCACAATTGCAATGTTTACAAAATTGTTTCCTACTAGGATATTTGCTAAGAGCAATTGTGGTTGTTTTAAATGCTTAATAGCCAATTGTGATTGTTTGGTTCCGAGTTCTTTTAATTTTTGAACTTGTGAGGGCGATAAGGAAAAATATGCTACTTCCGAACCCGAAATTAAGGCAGAGCAACATAAAAGGATTCCCATGGAAATAAGTCCCAATATTACATTAGCACTGAACGGAGCAACTCCAACAGCAAAATCAAAAATATGTATTATCGTGACCTCAGGATCCAAAATTTACAATTTAAAATGGCAGATCATCATCCGGTTGGTTCGACAAGTCAATGTCCGGTTCTGCAACGGTTGATTGTTGTGATGGATTGGCTTGTTTAGATTTTGTTGAAGATGATGGAGCCGAAGATTGTGAGTCTGTATCAGATTTGCGACTCAAGAACCTTAATTCATTTGCTACAATTTCGGTGAAATATTTTGTTGTACCGTCTTGCTCGTATTGACGATAGGTAATTTTACCCTCAATATAGAGTTTTGTTCCTTTTACAACATAATTTTCGGTTAGTTTTGCAAGTCCTCGCCACAGAACAATGTTATGCCATTCTGTGTTTTCAACTTTTTCACCTTGTTTGTTTGTGTACACCTCAGATGTTGCCAATCTTACTCGAGCTACCGGAAGATCTTCATTAATGTACCGAATCTCGGGGTCTGCCCCCACATTTCCAATTAAAATTACTTTGTTAATCATGTTATTGCGTTTTTATAGTTAAACAATGTGATAAAAGTACAAAAAAAATGAATACTACAAAAATTGAGTACAGATTTTTTAATAAGCTCAGTTCGATTAATTTTTTATGTTCATAACTTGAAAATTATATCGAATTTATGATTTAGTAGATTAAAATATCTCTATCGGCATCTAATTTAACGAAAATAAATAAAAGAATGGTAAATGCCCAAAGAGAAGAACCACCATAGCTGAAAAAGGGGAGGGGGATTCCAATTACGGGCATAAGACCGACAGTCATGCCAATGTTCACCATAAAGTGAAAGAAGAATATTGAAGCCACCGAATATCCATATACGCGACTAAAAATTGAACGCTGCCGTTCTGCTAATATCACAAGTCGGATTAATAAAAATAAAAATAAAAAAATCACAACACTTGTTCCTACAAATCCCCATTCTTCTCCTACGGTACAAAAAATAAAATCGGTACTTTGTTCCGGTACAAAATTATGTTTTGTTTGTGTACCCTGTAAGTACCCTTTTCCGTCAAATCCACCAGAGCCAATTGCAATTTTTGATTGAATAACATTATATTCAACACCTTGTGTGTCGGATTCTAAACCAAAAAGCACATTGATACGTGTTTTTTGGTGGTCTTGTAACATATTGTGAAACATGTAGTCTACAGAATATGAAAATGAAATACTACCGAGCCCAATAATAAATATAATAAAAAGTGTTGCAATTTTTTTACGATAACTATAGACTATGAGCGGAATAACTAATGCAACAAAGCTTATGAGAAATAAAAGAAATTCAGAAAAGTCAATGTTATAGTAATATACGACTACCCATGGTAAACTAAAAGATAAAAGTGTTGGAACTACAATTTTATATGAGATTCGATGATATGAAATGGAGAATAATAAAAAAATAAATAACACGGAAAGCGCCACAATACTCACATATAAAGGACTGAAAATAAATGAAAAGGAAAAAATTAATATCGAAATTGCAAATGCAACTAATACCCACCCCGGCATGCCGTGACGGTATAAAACGAGTAGAAAGGAAGCGAAAACAAGTGTTGTTCCCATATCCGGTTGCAGAGCAATAAGTATGATAGGAATACCTATTATAGCTGCAATTCGTTTTAGGTGTTTCCATTCGGTGATTTTAATATTATACCCGCTTATATATCGCGAAAGCACGAGTGCTGTTGTGATTTTCGCAAACTCTGCAGGCTGAATTTTGAAGTCGCCAATAACAAACCATGAGCTTTGCCCTTTTGCGGAAGGCATAAAAATAACAGCTAAAAGTATGAGTAGCATAAAAATATAGGAGGGGTAGGCCAAAATAGAATAAAATTTACTGTCGATAATGATGAGACTTACCGCAATAATAATTGAAGCAATAATCCAAATCATTTGTTTGCCGTATTTGTAGGAAACATCAAATATCCCACTTGAATTTTCATTTAATACTGCAGCATAAATATTAAACCAGCCCATTAACACTAAGGTCAGATACAATAGCACCGTGAGTCCGTCTATTCTTCGAAAAACATTTATGATGTTAAATTGTTTAGTTTGTATCTTCATCTTTTTCTAATAAATTTGATTGGAGCATTTTGTTTTCTATCCATATCCGTGAGGGATGAATCGTGTCGGTTAAATATTTCTCAATCAGCAAGCTGGCAATAGGAGCAGCCCAGGTACTTCCATATCCGGCATTTTCGACATATACTGCAATTGCAATTTCAGGGTTTTCTTTTGGAGCAAATGCGGTAAAAATAGAGTGATTTTCTCCGTGTGGATTTTGTGCCGTCCCTGTTTTGCCACACATTTCTATACCCGGAATAGCTATATACCGTGCGGTAGCTCCCGGCCCTCCATGTACCACGTTATACATCCCTTCTATAACAGGTTCAAATTGTTCTGCTGTTATTGTGGTGTTATGTCGTGTACGATATTTTTTGTCGATAACCGTGTCTTGTAATGATTTAATGAGGTGGGGAGTGAAAAAGTAGCCTCTGTTTGCAATGGCCGCTGAAAGGTTAGCTAATTGGAGAGGGGTCATACCTATTTCTCCTTGTCCAATAGCTAATGAAACAATAGTTAATGATTTCCATCGGTGTTCTCCGTAATAGTGGTCGTAATAGGAGGGACGTGGAATAAACCCCGGTTGTTCTCCGTAGAGGTCAATTCCTAAACGTGAACCCAAACCGAACGAAGTTGCATGTTTTCGCCATACTTTATATGCTTCGGTTACATTTTCGTATTTTGGATTGTCGAGTAGTCCTCTGAAAATTGTACAATAGTATGAGTTGCATGACATTTGAATAGATTGCGTTAAATTGATCGGTGATAGATGGTCGTGGCAGTCTACATGAAACCTGCCGGCATTATACCCCATATTGCATCTAACTCGGTATTGTGGTGATATTGTTTGTTCTTGAAGAGCAATAAGTGCGTTTAAGATTTTAAATGTAGAGCCCGGCGGATAACGGTCTCCTTGTATTGCCCGATTGAATAGAGGGAATAATGTATCGGACTTGAGTTTGTTGTAATTTGACGATAATCCTCTTCCAACCAACATGTTTGGGTCGAAACTTGGACTTGAAATAAGTGCAAGTATTTCACCTGTTGAAGGTTGAATGGCAACAATACTCCCAATTTTGTTTTTCATGAGTTGTTCTCCGTAATTCTGCAACTCAATATCTAAGGTGGTAGTAATACTTTTACCTAAAATTGATGGTTTGTCGAATTTCCCTTCTTTTAGTTTTCCTTTTACCCGACCATGCACGTCAACAACTTGATAAGATCCTCCTTTGAATCCCCGTAAATGCTTTTCATACATTTCTTCAATTCCTCTTTTTCCTATATAGTCTCGTTGTTTGTAATAGGGGTCGTTTTCTATGTCTTTTTTATCCACTTCACGAATGTATCCCAATAGAATACCTGCCGATTTATACGGATATTTTCGAACGCTTCGTACTTGTACATAGAAACCGGGAAAGCGATGTAAGTTTTCTTGTAAATTGATATAGGTTTGTGCACTAATTTGGTTTACTATTGCTTCGGGTTTGTACCGATTGCCCGATGCTTTTGATAATCGGGTAACAAAGGTTTTTTTGTCTATTTCTAATAAATCAACGAGAGCTGCTGTGTCGAGATGTGAAATTTGTCCCGATACTGCCATTAAATCATAGGCGGCTTCATTAGCTACAATGAAGTTCCCGTAGCGATCGTATATCAATCCTCGTGCAGGATGCTCAACAATAAATCGTTGTGAATTGTTTGTCGCATCGAGTTGATACGATGTGTCAATTACTTGAATATAAAAGAATCTCGCGATAAATAATATGCTCACGAGAGAAAAAATGATAATTATAATATATTTTCGATACGATAAATCCATTTATGTACGGAAAATGAAATATTGACTTAAAATAATTAAAAACAGGGTAATAGCAGAATTTATTATCATTCGAAATAAAAAGATATCAAATGCTTCAAATGAGAATGTATAGAGAAAAAACAACATAAAATGATGTATCAAAACAATTGATAATGCATATTTAAAAAACCAAATTAATCCATAATATTTGAGTAGAGGTTGGGTGTTGGGGAGATATCCGCCTCGTGGTTCAATATATTGTAAAATAAAGGGGCGTAAAAATGCAATTAATACTGTTGCCCCGGTGTGAACGCCATATGAAACAAATGAAAAGTCTATTAAGAGTCCTGTAATAAAACCTAAACAGAGTAGCAAAACCTTGTTTATTTCAAACGGAAGGATTAAAATAAATAATATGTATATGTACGGAATGGTATTGTTGAACAAGATAATATTATTGAACAATAGTATTTGAAGTAAAATAATACTTATGAATCGAAAAATCGTACTTTGAAAAATTTGTATCATACTTTTTATTGTTGTCTTGATTCGAGTAATTCCCGTTCCGATTTAAATAAATCTTGAACAACATATACATGTTCAATGTTTTTAAAATCAGTCGATAGTATAATTTTTATATCATAAAAATTGTCATATTTTGTTTTTGATACAGATGAAACTACTCCAATAGGTATGCCTGAAGGGTACATGTTCGAATAGGTATTACTTACAACGGTATCTCCTACAGAAACATATGCATGTGCTGGAATTTCGGTAAACATAGCCTGACGATAATACCCCCCATCCCAATGAACCGAACCGTAGAAGTTGCTGTGTTGTAATTGAGCACTTATATTAAGGTTGGGGCTCAGCAGAGAAAGAACCTTTGAGAAATTCTGCGAAGTTGTAACTACTACACCAATTATTCCTTTCGGACCAATTACCCCCATATTTTTTTGAATTCCGTGCCGTCTTCCTTTGTTGATAATAATGAAGTTGTGAGGTTTTGAAATAGTATTATTAATAACTTGAGCCGGGATAAAAAGATATTGTTGACTGTGTAAACTATCTTTCACGGTTTGTGGCTCAATAGATTTCGAGAAATAAGAAGAGGGCAGTTTTTTTCGCAATTCTGCATTCTCTAAAGCTAAATCTTCATTTATTTGTTTTAAATTAAAATACTGCGTCACCGAATTGTGAACGGAGTGAATATGTGAAAAAAATGTATGAGAGAATATTTCAAATTGAGAGCGTTGCGGTTCATTATATTTTACAATAAGATGTATGGCAATTATTTCAAAAATAAGAAATAATAGGAAAAAGTGATTTCGTAAAATAAAAACGATTAAATTCCTCATTTTCGGTATAATTCAAAAAAAAACCTGCTTTGTCAGGTTTTTTTTGTCATCTAATTAAAAACTGGAAATTGTCGATGTTTTTTAATGCTATTCCGGTGCCCCTCACAACCGAGTGTAGCGGTTCTTCGGCAACGTGAAACGGTATTTTGTGTTTCGCTTCGAGTCGTTGAGCAAGTCCTCGTAACAGAGCTCCTCCACCGGCGAGATAAATACCTTTTTGGTAAACATCTGAATATAATTCCGGAGGTGTTTGTTCGAGTGCTGCTAAAATAGCTGCTTCTATTTTGGTAATAGATTTATCTAAACAGTACGCAATTTCTTGATACGATACCGGAATTTCTATTGGCAATGAAGACATTTGATGTGGTCCTCTTACAATATAATCAGCCGGTGGGTCATCTAAATCGGGTAGTGCTGCTCCAACATTTATTTTAATGTCTTCTGCTGTACGCTCACCAATTTTTATATTATGTTGATATCGCATATATTCTTGAATATCAGCAGTAAAGTTGTCGCCTGCTGTACGTATTGATTTATCGCATACAATACCGCCAAGTGCTATAACCGCAATTTCGGTAGTTCCACCACCTATATCAACAACCATGTTTCCTTCGGCTGCTTCAACATCTAGCCCCATTCCTATTGCTGCTGCCATAGGTTCGTGAAGCATGTAAACTTCTCGAGCACCTGCATTTTCAGCAGAATCACGAACTGCACGTAATTCAACCTCAGTACAACCCGATGGAATACATATAACAACTCGTAAAGAGGGAGAAACAAAATGAGACTTTTTGTCCATCATATTGATAAAACCCCGAATCATGAGTTCTGCTGCATTAAAGTCAGCAATCACACCATCTTTCATTGGGCGAATTACCGTAATATTTTGATGTGTTTTACCTTGCATTTGGCGAGCTTTATGACCAATTGCAACCGGTTTGTTGCTATGAGTGTCAACAGCTATTATACTCGGTTCGTCAACCACTATTTTGTCATTATGAATAATAATGGTGTTTGCTGTTCCGAGGTCAATAGCTATTTCTTGTGAAAGAAAAGAAAATAATCCCATTCGTTTTAATTATATATGATTAATGTTTAAAATGTCTTCGTCCGGTAAATACCATTGCAATATCAAATTCATTGCATGCTTCGATAACTTCTTCGTCTCGAATACTTCCTCCCGGTTGTACAATGTACGAAATGCCATATTCGTGAGCAACTTCTACACTATCTCTAAAAGGGAAAAATGCATCAGAAATTAATACCGCTTTTTGTAAATTCACCCCTTCTTTTTGGTTAAATCGAGGAATAGTTAGCCATCGCAAACTATCGAGTCTGTTTGGTTGTCCCATGCCTGCGCCGGTCAACCAATATGAGCCGTCTGCATTTTCAGACACAAGTGCAATAGAATTACTTTTAAGGTATTTACATGCTTGTGTACCAAATTTAGCTAAATCAAATTGTGTTTCGCTGAATTGTGTTTTGGTAACTGATTTGTATTCTGTGTCAAGTCCTTCGTCTTCGTCTTGAACCAATATTGCTCCGTTAATTGAGCGGTACATTTTTTCTCCGGTAAATTCCGGTTTCACTGGTGTTTCGAGTACTCGAAGGTTTTTCTTTTTTGCCAGAATTTCCTGAGCCTCTTGTGAATATGAAGGAGCAATAATTATTTCAATGAATTTTTTCGACAACCACTCTGCAATAGCACCATCGACTTCGCTGGTGAAACATAAAATACCACCAAAAGCGCTTACAGGGTCGCCTGCCCATGCCAATTCCAATGATTTCATGGGAGAGTCCGAAACGGCAAGTCCGCAAGGATTTAAATGTTTTACAACGGCAACGGCTGTTTTGTTTTGAATTCCCGACACGGAATGAAATGCATCGCTGGCAGATTTCCACGCAGCATCGGCATCGAGCATATTGTTGTAAGATAATTGTTTGCCTTGCAAAACACGAGATTGAGCCAATGTTACTGCTTGTTTTGTGTTATTGTACACATAATTTGTTGCTTTTTGATGCGGGTTTTCTCCGTATCGTAAAACTGTTCCGTCTGTTAAGTTTATTTTTTCTGATGCAACATCATCGCCGGCAAAGTAATTGAAAATTGCAGAATCGTAATGAGAAGATATATTGAATGCCTCGCGAGCAAACTCTTTTCGATCTTCTAGTGATGTTTCACCGTTTTTTTCTTGTAAAAGAGCATGTAGTTTTTTGTATTGTTTTTGAGAAGAAACAATGACTACATCTTTAAAATTTTTCGCAGCCGCACGAATTAATGAAATACCGCCAATATCAATTTTTTCAATAATATCTTGTTCTGAAGCTCCCGAGCTAACGGTTTCTTCAAAAGGGTATAAATCTACAATTACTAAATCTATTTCGGGAATGTCATATTCGGTCATTTGACTCTTGTCACTCACGTTGTCGCGACGTGAAAGAATACCACCAAAAACTTTTGGGTGGAGCGTTTTTACTCGTCCTCCAAGAATAGAAGGGTACGAAGTAATATCTTCAACTGCGGTTACTTTACAACCTTGAGACTCAAGAAATGTTTGAGTTCCCCCGGTAGAATACAGAGCAACGCCTTGTTTGTCAAGTAACGAAACAATTTCGTCTAAATGTTCTTTGTGAAAAACTGAAATTAATGCTGATTTGATTTGTTTATTTCCACTCATGAATTAAGTATTTTTTTATGTTACAAAGATATAATGTTTATTGGTTTGAATATAAATTTCTTTGTGCAAATTATTATTCAAACATAATTAAATTTTTTCGTAAATAAATATGAGTACCTTCCGCTATATCAGCGTCTATATCTCGACGGTTCATTTTTGCAATGTTTTTTGCCCGAACGCTGTATAATTGAGAAATAGAACGGATTGTTTCTCCTTTTTGTGCTGTATGCGTATAATAAGGCTTTTCTGCCTGACGTCGTTTTTTCTCAAGATACAGAATGTCGCCGTTTTCAACAGATTGCCCGGTTTTTAAATCATTCATGTAATATAATTTCCAAACAGGAATACCAAATTTTTGTGAAATAGTAAATACGGTCTCACCGTCTTGAATAAATACAAATTCTGTTTTGTTTTGCGTATAAATACTTTTGTTGTATTGATTGTCGCTTGGTGCTAATTTACTTAAATCCGGTGCTTCAACTGTTGGTGCCGGAGCTTTTTCAAGAGGTTTGCGCGAAAAATCGAACACATCGGACAAAATAGATTTTTCTTCTTTTTGTTCAGCAAATTCGACCGCATATTTTCCGGGATTATCATATTTGAACAATTCAAATTCTTCAATAATGCGAATAAGCATATGTGCATATTCCGGATTGGTAGCATAGCCTGCTTTTTTAAGACCCTTTGCCCAGCCCTTATAGTCAGTAGGGTTTAGGTCAAACAAAAAAGAGTAGCGTTGGCCGTTCACTAAAAAATCTGAGTGGTCTTTATATGATTCGTACACTGAATTATACACACGAAAGCATTCGTTTTTTTTATCATCGTCATGGTATATTTTTTTGCCTTTCCATGAACTATGACATTTTATGCCAAAATGATTATTTGCAGCGACTGATAAATCGCTGTTTCCATTTGCCGATTCCACACATGCTTGTGCAAGTGTTATGCTCGCAGGAACGCCTGTTCGCTCCATCTCTTCTACTGCAAGTTGTGCGTACCGAGAAATATATTCTTCACGACTTAGTTTTTGAGAAAAAAGTGTTGTAAAAACAAGTAAAAAAATGGAAATAGAGAGTATTTTTTTCATGAAAAATGAATTTGATTTTCTGTTACAAAAATAGCTAACAATTTTTTATTTTTATAGTATTTCAATAATTATTTTTATTGTTGTTAATCTATACGTTTGAATAAGGATGTTTGTGTTTTATTCTTTACGTGTGTATAGTGTTGTTTGATTTTTTCTCTTCCAAAATTATTTGCACAAGAACAGAAAAACAGGTATTTTTCAAAAAAATTATTTGGTTTCCCAAAACTTTTATATTTTTAGCTGAATTAAAAAATTATAATTATGCCCAATTCAAAACGAATACATACAATTTTCTCCGATGTGCGTGAAAAGGTTATTAAACATGCAAACATACCAACTGCCTTAAAAAAAGATGTTGTGTGCGACACGTCTTCTCACAAAGGAGTTATTATGGTTACGAAAAAATAATAATTATGCAATATACCGAAAAAGATACAAAGCGATTTTACACCTTAGGTAAGGATGATAATATTTTTGAAGAACCATACCGTTCGGAATGGTCTCGCGATTTAGCTCGATTAATACACTCTCGCGCCTTTAAAAATTTACAGGGTAAAAGTCAATTGTTGCCGAATTTGCAAACCGAATTTTTTAGAAATCGTATTTCTCATTCTCTTGAGGTTTCGCAGGTTGCTAAATCTATTGTTGAAAAACTAAATTATGATTTGACTCAAGATAATGCACCTTATGCTATTAACGAAAAAATTTGCGAGTTTGCAGCTCTCGCTCACGATATTGGTCGTCCGCCTTTTGCTAAATATGGCGAAATGGCACTTCATCTTAAAATGAAAGAATCCGGCGGCTTCGAAGGAAATGCACAGACATTTCGGGTACTCACGAAAATAGCTAAGAAACATTACATTCCCGGCACTGTTCTCGATACGGGGCTTACAAAGGATGGTGACGATTTGCGGGTTGGTCTCAACTTAACGTATCGCTCGCTTGCTTCGGTTTTGAAACACGATACCTGCATTCCCGAAAAATTGGATTTTGATGATGAACAAAATGTGAAATTGGTAAAAGGCTATTATGAAAGTGAAGCTGATTTTGTGCGTGAAATTAAAAAATCATATACGGGTAATGCCGATTTCAAAAACTTTAAGACAATTGAGTCTCAAATATTAGATATCGCGAGTGATATTGCATATGCAACTTATGATATTGACGATGCGTTTCGTACCGGTTTTGTGAAACCGCTCGATGTTATTTCTATGAGTGATATTGTTCTCAAAAATATTACGGAAAAAATTAATGAAAATTTGCACGCATCATATAAACCAAGTGAAATTTATGATGTGTTTTTGTCATTGTTTCAAGATTTGTTTGTTAAACCAATACAAATCGACACAGAATTAACCAAAGAACAAGAACAAGCGGTATATGCAACTTCTTTGGCGATTTCGTACCGTTGCTCCGAAAAGCTTGCTTTGAACGGGTATTATCGCGTTAATTTTATTTCTAAATTAATTGGTAGATTTATTCGGAGTGTTGAAATGCATAAAATTGATAAAACAGTTCCGGCATTAAGTAAAATTTCTATTCCCGAAAAAGTGCAGTTAGAGATTGAAGCTCTTAAAAATTTCATGTATCATTCGCGAGTTACTCATCCTAATGTGAAGTTAATTAAGCATCGTGGACAAGAAATTGTATCAACGCTTTTTGATGCGTTAACTGATAAAAATCATGGTGCCGATTTGTTGCCTACCGATATTTTGGTTCTGTTTAGTCATGCAAAAAATGAAATGAGCAGAAAGCGCATTGTTTGTGATTATATTTCGGGGATGACAGATAATCAAGCACTTGATTTATATAATAAACTACAATCGGGTAGTCCGCAATTTGTATTTAAACAATGAAAAATGTATCTCAATATGCTTTAATTGTTGCCGGTGGCAAAGGTCTTCGAATGAATGCCGATGTGCCTAAGCAGTTTTTGTGTGTGTATGGCAAACCCGTTTTGATGCATAGTATTGCTGCTTTTTATGCTTATAATTCTTCGATTACCATTATTGTTGTGTTACCTAATGCACACATGCACACATGGGAAAAATTGTGTGAAAAATATAATTTCCGTATTCCTCATCGTCTCATAGATGGGGGAGAAGAACGTTTTTTTTCGGTCAAAAATGGTTTGTCATGTGTTCCTGCGGATAGTTTGGTGGCAATTCATGATGGGGTGCGACCATGCATAACAAAGCATTTATTGGAGCGTGGTTTTACCTTAGCTGCAAAGTACGGGGGTGTTATTCCTGTCGTCGATAGTGTAGACTCTCTTCGTGAAATTGACGGAAAATCGCATACTATAATTGATAGAACAAAAATTAAGCGGGTGCAAACCCCACAATTTTTCCAATCGCAGAAGCTCAAAAAATCGTACGAACAAGATTTTTCCGATACATTTACCGATGATGCCTCAGTATATGAACAGGCGGAATTTGACGTGCATGTTTTCACAGGCGATCAATATAATATAAAAATTACCCATTCTTGTGATATTGCCATAGTAGAAGCAATATTGCAGTATCAACAAACGCAATAGCATATGTTTTTTAGTTTTTCGATTCCGGAATATCGGTACTTACGTACGTTTAGTTTGTCGTTTCGAGATGATAATCTTGAACAGAAATATCGTAAAGCATATACCGAGCGATTTATTCGTTCAAATAGATTTTCTTTACTTCTTGGTTTACTCATGTATGGTATATATACATGTCTCGATTATGTTATTTCGCAACCGACATTCACGGTAAACCTCGTACGGTTTGGTATCACTATTCCGCTTTGTGTTCTCATTTTTGCCTTATCATTTAGTAAGAAAATTCAACATTACAGTCACGTCTTGTACTCAATTTTATTGTTAGTGGTCGGTCTTAGTTTTATGTATGTGTTTTTATTTTCCTCACAAGAATTATTGTCAGGGTCACTATTGGGAATTTTGGTTTTGTATATCTATTCATTTAATCTTATTCGAATTCGGTTTATTCTCACAATTTATATCATGAGTTTTTTGTATGCAATATGTATGCTTTTTATTGTATTTACATTTTCTCATGAACATTCTGAGGTTTTGGTTATTTTATTTTTTCTGTCAATTGGATTTGTGTTTAGTGCCTATGCTGCTTACTTTTTTGAATTCTCCGATCGGAAAAGTTTTGTAACACAATATGAATTAATTCAAAAAAATCAGGCATATCATACTTTGCAAAACGAATTGGAACATATTGTTGAAGAACGAACACGACAACTGCAAACTCTTAATACAGAGTTGGAAAAAGCAAAAGCAAAAGCAGAAGAACATAATAAGATTAAATCAAAATTTTTAACAACTATTTCACATGAAATACGAACGCCACTTACGGCAATTATGGGTTTTAGTCAGTTATTACTAAAAAATCCCGAACCGGAAAAACGCAACATGTATTATGCTACAATTGAAGAAAACACGAATAAACTACTTGAAATAGTCACCAATATTTTATCCCTCGCAGAAATTGAAATACAACGACTCGAACCGGCAGTCTGTAAAATTTCTCACACTTTTTTTTCGCGAAAAATTGAAAATGTGATACAGAAGAAATTGCAGAAATATCATAAAGACTTGTATTTTAATATTCAGTTTGAAGAGCGAAGAAATTTCATGGTTACTATGGGTGAAACAGATTTGTTGACAATTATAAAACATATTGTAGATAATGCGATAAAGTACACTTCGGTGGGACAAATCGGTTGTGCCTGTAAAATAAATGCAGATAATATGTTCGAAATACTTGTATCTGACAACGGAACAGGAATTCCATTGAACCAATTGACCGTTATTTTTGAGTATTTCAGACAAGGTAATCAGGATGACTCTCGCACATTTCAGGGCATAGGTGCAGGTTTGGCTATTTGTAAAGGACTTGTGCAGAATGCAGGCGGGTCAATTTTTATCGAGTCAAAAGAGGGGAAAGGTACAAAAACAAAGGTGCTTATTCCAATATTAAAAAAATGATTGTAATGCCTTTTTTATTGTATGCTGCTTATTCAAACAACTTATCTGCTTTGGCGTCCCAAGTAAAGGCATTGAGAATCCAACCTTCATCGTTTTTATATCAACCGAGGACAAAGGACGAGCTCAGCGGAGTTAATCTGAACTCGAAAAATTACGTCGAACTCATGGACTACCTACAAATTTTGTGATTATTTTTCATAGCGAATCACATAAATTTTTCGAACAAAAAAATCGGCAACTTTTTCTTTGGCAATAAATGAGCTGCCAATCATTTTTCCAAAACAATCTGTTGCACCATTTAACTGCCGTAGGGTTTGACTTTCTAGAGAAGAAAGTTCATTTTCAGGCAAAGGCCAATACACTTTTAATTCGGCATTTGCATCTTTTAAAAATTTCTGACCGAATACTGATGATTGCATCAAAATAAGGACGCATGCTAATAGAAATACTTTTTTTATGTGTAATATGTATTATTTAGATAGTGTTTTGTCTGCTATTTTCCGTGCAATTTCAAGAAATATATTCCCTACAATTTTATCTTCTTGCAGAGCAGAAGGCTGCCCAGCATCACCATTTTCTCGAATGCTTTGCACAAGAGGTATTTCGCCGAGAAAAGGAATATCTAGTTCGTCTGCTAAATCTTTTGCGCCGCCTTTACCGAAAATATAGTATTTATTGTTTGGTAATTCTGCAGGAGTAAACCACGCCATATTTTCTACAATTCCGAGAATAGGAACTTCAATTTTATCCTTTTGAAAGAAATTAATACCCTTTTTCACGTCTATCAAGGCAACATCTTGTGGGGTGCTAACCATTACTGCACCCGAAATGTCGATTGTTTGAGCAAGCGTTAACTGAATATCACTCGTTCCCGGTGGCATGTCAATTACCATAACATCTAATTCTCCCCAATCTGCATCTTGAATCAACTGTTTGAGCACATTTCCTGCCATAGGACCACGCCATGCAAGGGCATCTGAATCTTTCACAAAAAAACCGATAGACAACATTTTAATACCATGTTTTTCTATTGGTAAAATATATTCAGCAGTCTCCGTTTTTTGCATCAAGGGACGCTCTTTTTCAGCTCCCAGCATTTTTGGAATGGAGGGGCCAAACACGTCAGCATCAAGCAGCCCGACCGAATATCCAAGACGAGCAAGCGATAATGCAAGGTTTACACTTACCGTAGATTTCCCAACTCCACCTTTTCCCGAAGCAACGGCAATAACATGTTTTACCCGAGAAATTCCTCCGGGTGTTGTGCTTTTATTCGCTTTGGTAATGTCAATTTCCACCTTTATTGTATGAGTGTATTGAGCATCGCGTTTTATGCTATCCTGAATTGTTGGGATAAGTGCCTGACGGTATTTTTCGTAAGTATGCGGCATTTCTAACAAAATGCTTAGTTCATTGTTTTCTTCACGCACCTCTTTCAGAAATCCGGCTTCAATAATATTTCGTTTCTCTCCCGGTACCGGTATTTTTTCGAGTGCTTTTTCTACTGCTTCTTTCATAATTCTATTGTTTTATAGCGTGAACAAACCTGTTCTTCTCGTGTAAATCACGAATCAAATGTACTTCTTTATATCCTTTTCGGGAAAAAATTTCGGCAACTTCTTTTCCGAAAGCTTCATTTATTTCACAATACAGATGACCATGTTGAGTCAATCGGGAATTGCCGATGTCTGCAATTGCATCGTAAAAAAGTAAGGGCTGTGAATCCGATACAAATAAGGCTAAGTCCGGTTCGTAATTTAATACATTTGCATTCATATATTGTTTTTCTGATTGACGAACATATGGCGGATTACTTACAATAATTGAGCATTCAGGTAATGTCTTATATGTATGCTCAGCCAAAATATTCTGTTGCGAAAAGTGTACCGATGTGGTATGCTTTATTGCATTGTTTTGTGCACAGACTAAAGCTTCAGAAGAAATGTCTACCGCGTGCACATGAGCTTTTGTAAGATTATGTGCAAGGCTAATTGCAATACAGCCACTGCCCGTGCATAAATCCAGAATTGTTTCGGTATTTTGAGAATGATTTTGAATAATGGTATGTACCATCAATTCTGTTTCTTGACGGGGAATAAGAACAGAAGGGTTAACCTCGAACGAAAGGTCATAAAAATAGGCATATCCCAATATATATTGAATTGGTTCATGTTTTTCGAGACGATTAATTACCTTGGAGCATAATTGAGCCTGTTGCTCACTTACTTTTTGTTGTGGATATAATATGCAATCGGTTTGAGACAAACCAATATGTTCAAAAAACAATGCACGGAATGATTCCTGTTCTTTTTTTGGATAAATTTTGTCCAATCTCGTTTGAAATTCTATTTTTACATCCTGAATTGTCATTGTGCTTTAAATTGATGCACAAATGTACATTAAGATTATGTATGGGAGATATAAATAGCGATAAAAAATATATGCATATGTGCTTAGAGCTTGCTCGGAAAGCATTTGGCAATACCTATCCGAATCCGATGGTTGGCTGTGTAATTGTGTGCAACGATACCATTATTGGAGAAGGGTATCATCGTAAAGCCGGTGAAGCTCATGCAGAAATTAATGCACTTAATTCCGTTACTCGCACCGATTTATTATCGCAAAGCACTTTGTATGTAAATCTTGAGCCTTGTTCTCATTATGGCAAAACTCCGCCCTGTTCGGACGCAATAATTCAACACAAAATTAAACGGGTCGTTATTGCATGTACAGATTCCAACCCCGAAGTGTCGGGTAAAGGAATAGAAAAAATGAGAAAAGCAGGCGTTGAGGTAGAGCTTGGCGTTCTCGAAGAGGAAGCACGACAATTGAATTGCCGTTTTTTTACTTTTATGGAAAAAAAGCGTCCCTATATAATTTTGAAATGGGCACAAACCCAAGATAAGTTTATAGACCTAGCTCCACATCTCAAAACGTACAAAAAAGGTTTATGGATAAGCGATGAAATAGGAAAAAAATTGGTTCATACCTGGCGGACAGAAGAACAAGCTATACTTGTTGGAACCAATACCGCAGATATTGATAATCCTCAATTAACAGCTCGATTGGTTTCGGGAAGCAATCCACTTCGTGTAACTATTGATTTACACAATCGTTTGTCAGACGGGTTATTCCTAAAAGACCAAAGCAGTCCTACCATTATCTTTTCTCTTAATCCGCCTGAATCCAAACAGAATCTCGAATATGTCCCTGTATCTCACAGAGATACACTGTGGAAAGAACTGTTTTCCGATTTATATATGCGGAACATTCAGTCAATTATAATTGAGGGAGGATATATTATTCTACAAGATTTAATTAATAAAAAATTGTGGGATGAAGCACGGATTTTCACCGGACCGGGGTTTTTTCGCGAAGGAATACCCGCACCAAGTATATCAGGAGTTTTTTCTCATGAAAAAAAAATTGGTAATTCGGTGCTTTCGTATTTTTATCAAAAAAATTAAGACTCAAGCAGTTAAAAAAAGTTCAAAAACTATTTTTATTCGAAGTATAGTTCTATATTTGTATAATTACAAATTTTTTATTTTTATTTTACATGAACATTTTTATTGCAAAGCTTAGTTCTCATACAACAAGTGACGACTTAGCAAATTTATTCAGCCAGTATGGCGAAGTTTCTTCAGCTAAAATCATTATGGATCGCGAAACAGGTAACTCTAAATGTTTCGGATTTGTTGAAATGTCTGATGACGATTCAGGACAATCAGCTATTGATGCCTTAGACAACACTGATTTTCAAGAGAAAACAGTTGTTGTTAAAAAAGCAAACCCACGTGAAAACAGATCAAGTGGTTACAATCGTTAAAATTTTTAGCGTAGATACAAAATCTTACTAAATTTTATATGATGAATGTTTAAAAAGACCGATTTTCGGTCTTTTTTTTTTGTATATATTTTTGAAGTCAGATGATAATTCGGATAGCACAAGGTTTTATTGCAAAGTATATTGTTGGTTTTCTCGTAAAGCCGCAAAGAAATTAAATTTTGTATTTACAGCTCTTGTACAACCTTTTGTTTAGCAATGTTAATCATTTTGTGTTCTTTCAGACTTTTTATTGTTTATTATGTTTGCTTTTTTAGGCACAATTATACTGCCACCCCATGGCGTTAAAGTTTATGCATATTTTGTGTGTGGAGAAATAATTTCCATTCATCTATTCAAATAGTCTATTTGTATAGTATGCTATGAAACTGTTCATAAGAATTGTATATTTGATAAAAATTTAACTGTATGAATATTTCTCTCAGTATCCAAAAACACTCAAAAATCCTTACTATTTTAATTCATTGCTGTTTTTGGATGTTTTTCTTTTTTATGCCACAATTACTGTTTGGTATACCGACAAATACTCCTATAATTATCGCACGTACAATTGAATTAGCAGTACTCATTTTTTTGTTTTATACAAATGCTTTGTTTCTTGTGCCTCGTTTTCTTATCTCAAAAAAATATATTATTTATTTTGCGATAATTCTCACGATAATTATTGGTGGTTCTCATTTTGGAAGCCTCGTTAAAGCGAAATATTTTCCAAAACCCGACCGAGAATTTTATCACGATTTTCGACATAATTCAAATACTGAATCATCTACATACACCGATACCAAACCAAAAAAATCTCAATATAGAATTCATACACGATATTTTAAACCTCGTCCAGGTTTTTTGAGCATAATCATATTGATAACAATAGCAATAAGTTCAGTTTATGGATATGCACTGAACTACAACAGTCGCGAAAAAAGAATTAAAGAATTTGAGACTGAAAAACTTAGTTCTGAATTATCCTTTTTAAAATCTCAGATTAATCAGCATTTTTTGTTTAATGTATTAAACAGCATATATTCATTATCATTGAAAAAATCGGATGCTCTACCGAGTGTTATTTTAAAACTCTCTGATTTATTACGATATATGACCTATGATACCGAAGATGAATTTGTAGATATTCAAAATGAAATTCAATATTTGCAAAACTATATCGACCTCCAAAAACTTCGGTTGGGACAAACTGAAGCTATACATTTTGAAATTCATAATCAAACCGAAAAATCTATTACAATTGCACCGCTTATATTAGTTCCTTTTATTGAGAATGCCTTTAAACACGGAACATTAAGTGACGACAAAACAAATATTGATATTCAATTATTTATTCATGACAAAACAATTGAATTAACGGTACAAAACACGTTTACAGAAAAAACACAAAAAGATACGACACATGGTGTCGGTATACAAAATGTAAAACGACGTCTCGAATTATTATATCCACGGAAGAACACCTTAACTATTTCACAGGAAAAACAGATATTTCAGGTTAATTTACTTTTAAACCACTCATCATGATACATTGTATAATTGTTGACGACGAGCCTTTGGCACGGGATATTCTGATTGAATATACTTCAAAATTTTCATTCTTACATCTTGTTGCCGAATGTAAAAATGCGTATGAGGCTTCAGCCGCACTGCAAGAATACAAGATTGACCTCATGTTTTTGGATATTCAAATGCCGGACATAAGCGGCATGAAGTTGTTGGATACTCTTGAGCATAAACCATACGTTATATTCACCACCGCATACTCTGATTATGCTGTAGAAGGATTTGAGAAAAATGCAGTTGATTATCTCCTCAAACCCATATCGCCCGAGCGGTTTTTGCAAGCTGTTACTAAAGTCCATGATTTACAAAGCCTTCATGCTCATGCAAAACCCGAAGAACGAAACTATATGTTCGTGAAAGTTGAATATCAAACTGTTAGGGTAAATTTTAATGATATTTTGTATATTGAAGGATTAAAAGATTATGTGAAAATTTACACCAACCAAGGAATGATAATGACCTTGCTCAACATAAAAGGAATACTGGCAAAGCTTCCCGAACATCAATTTGTTCGGGTGCATAAATCCTACATTGTCTCGCTTTCTGCAATAGAAAAAATTGAACGAAACAGAATTATTTTCGGCACGAAACGAATACCTGTTGGCGACACTTATAAAGACGTATTTAATGCTCGTATAAACAATGAAATATAAATTTCTGTATTAAATCAGGTTATAACACATCTCTTATTTTTGGTTTGAAGATATTGACACAAAGATGCATGTTAACAGTAGAAAAAAATGCTTAAAACATATTATATCACAAGATAATTAGTATTTTTGCAGTCATAACAGACAGATAAAAAATACAATAATGTTTCGATCTCATACTTGTGGTGAATTACGTATTACTGACGTTTCCAAAGCAGTAACATTAAGTGGTTGGGTGCAACGAACCCGAAAAATGGGCGGGTTAACATTTGTTGATTTACGCGATAGATATGGTTTAACTCAAATAGTTGCAAATGGTGAAAAAAACCATGATTTACAAGAAAAATTAAACGAACTCGGACGTGAATTTGTGATTCAAATTACGGGTGACGTTATTGAACGTGAAAGCAAAAACAATACTATTGCAACCGGCGATATTGAAATTGATTGCACTTCTATTACTATTTTAAATTCATCAGAAACACCTCCTTTTACTATAGAAGCAGAATCTGATGGCGGTGAGGAGTTGCGTATGCAATATCGGTATTTAGATTTGCGTCGCAGCCCGATGCAATACAATTTAGCTATTCGCCATCGTGTGACAAAATTAGTTCGCGACTATTTAGATTCTCTTTCGTTTATTGAAATAGAAACGCCTGTTTTAATAAATTCAACTCCCGAAGGAGCACGCGATTTCGTGGTTCCTTCTCGCATACACGACGGTAAATTTTATGCTTTACCACAATCGCCACAATTGTTTAAACAATTATTAATGGTTGGCGGATATGATCGTTATTTTCAAATTGTAAAATGCTTTCGCGATGAGGATTTTAGAGCAGACAGACAACCGGAATTCACACAAATAGACTGTGAAATGTCATTTGTTGAACAAGAAGATATTCTCACAATTTTTGAAGGATTGGCTAAATACCTGTTAGAAAAGGTTAAAAATAACACATATACGGAAGCTTTCCCTCGCATAAGTTATGTTGATGCAATGAATTTGTATGGTTCAGACAAACCAGATATTCGCTTCGAAATGACAATTACCAATATAAGCTCTGTTGCTCAAGGAAAAGGTTTTGGAGTATTTGACAATGCTCAATACGTAGGTGCTATTTGTGCAGAAAATTGTGCAAATTATAGCCGAAAACAACTCGATGCCTTAACTGATTTTGTGAAACGTCCACAAATTGGCTCAAAAGGAATGGTGTACGTAAAATATAACGAAGATGGTTCTATTAAATCTTCGGTTGATAAATTCTTCTCGGAAAGTGAGCTAAAAGCATGGCTTGAACAATGTGCTGCAAAGCCCGGCGATTTATTATTAGTGCTTTCGGGCGACATAACACAAACCCAAGAGGCTCTTGGCGAATTGCGTTTGGAAATGGGTAATCAACTTGGTTTACGAAAAGCCGATGTATTTGCGCCATTATGGGTTGTTGATTTTCCTCTTTTGGAATGGGACGAAGACACGCAGCGTTTTTATGCAAAACACCACCCCTTTACCTCTCCAAAAATTGAAGATATAGAAAAATTAGATTCAAATCCGGGAGAAGTAAGAGCTAATGCATACGATTTTGTTATCAATGGAAATGAAATAGGAGGCGGTTCTATTCGAATTTACAATCAAGAATTGCAAAAATCAATGTTTACTGTTCTTGGTTTTTCACAAGAAGAAGCTCAAAAACAATTTGGCTTTTTATTAAATGCCTTTAAATATGGTGCTCCACCGCATGGCGGAATAGCATTCGGACTCGACCGTTTAATTACCTTATTTACCGAATCTCATAGTATTCGTGATGTTATCGCATTCCCTAAAAATAATGCGGGGCGCGACCTTATGATTGATTCACCCTCAAACATAAGCACGGAACAATTACATGATTTGGGACTAACATTTGTACCTAAAAAAGATTAATTACGATTATGACACAATCATTGTTTACTGACGAATATTTTATGAAGCAAGCCTTGAAACAGGCAGAACTTGCCTTCGACAAAGATGAGGTTCCCGTTGGTGCAGTTATTGTTCATGATAATCAAATAATTGCCCGGGCTCATAATCTTACCGAAACATTAAACGACCCGACTGCTCATGCAGAAATGCAAGCGTTTACGTCTGCAACAGATTTTTTAGGCGGAAAATATTTACAAAAAGCCCGATTATATGTTACTCTTGAACCGTGCATAATGTGTGCTGGAGCAGCATATTGGACACAAATCGGCACAATTATTTTCGGTACTCACGACCCAAAACGCGGTTTTCAAAAAGTAAACTCACCAATAATTCACCCTAAAGCAATGGTTAAGGGTGGCGTTATGAGTGACGAATGTGAACAGATACTACAAATATTTTTTAAACAAAAACGATAACTCAGTATTATGAAAAAACCAAGTATTATTATCAACATTATTTTTGCATTTGCTATTGCAATTTTGTTTATATTACAATCACAAAACAAGTCAACTTCGCATACGAAATCGGAGAAAATGCAGTCAGAAATAACAGATGACACAACAAGTCAAAGCACGTTTCCCGTTGCCTATATTATTGTTGATTCTGTTATGCAAAATTATGAATATTATTCTCTTTTGGAAGAGAATTTTCAACGTGATTATAAACGTGAAGAACAAGTAATACAGCGAAAAGCTGCTGCTTTTGAAAAAGAAGTGGGTGAATTTCAACAGAAAGTTCAAAACGGACTTATTACCACAAAAAATGCTGAAACTAAACAAATGAAATTGCAGCAAAAACAACAACAGTTGATGGAAATGCAACAGAACAAAAGCAATGCTTTAGCACAAAAAGAACAAACACTTATGAAAGAATTGCTTGACAGTGTACGAGCAAATATTAAAGTGTACAATAAGGACAAGAAATTCGAAATTGTTTTGAACAATGCATTCGAAAGTAATATTCTCTATGCAACTGAAAAATTAAATATTACCAAGGATATTTTATCGCTTATGAATGTAAGATATGTAGAAAGTCAAAAATAGGGTGTTTTTTATTGTAAAAAAAGATTTGAAATAACTCGCTATTTTTCATCATTTCTAATCGAATCTAATCATTCATAATTGGTCTGAAAAATATATATATCGGACTGAGGTTAATAGAATAATTCAAGTTACCGAAACAAAAAAAGCCCCACAATTTGGGGCTTTTTTGTTGTACTATACACAACATTGCACTACATGCCAAATGCGTAATAGAATGTTCCGGGAACATCGGGATACACACCTTCGATAAGAATGCCACCATTTTGTTTTTTCATAAGTTCGGTGAACTGTTCAACATCGCTAATATTACTATTATTTAATTTTGTTATAATAAAACCATCACGCATAGTGGTATGTTTTCGAATAAGACCATCAGCTATTTCTTTGACCTGTATGCCATTTGAAATATTCAATTCGGACAAAACAGCCGAATCAACCTCTTTCAAACTAATACCCAATTGAGCAACCATACCATCGGACTCGCTTTTTTCTGTGAGTGTAGTGTTGCCATCTTTATTTGTAAGCGTCACATCAATTAACTTTTCGGTACCGTTTCGATTAATCTTAACCGCAACCACGTCACCCGGTGAGCGACGACCAATGATTTCTTGCAGTTCCGAAGTTGAATTAACCGCTATTTCATCAATTTCAATAATAACATCCTCTTTTTTTAGTCCGGCTTTTGCCGCTGCACCTTTCTCAAGCAAATCTGCAATAAAGACACCTTCAGAAACGGCCAAATCTTTTTCCTTTATTAATTTTGAGTCAACATCTCGAATAGAAACACCAATAAAGCCTCGTTGAACCAGTCCGTATTTTTTCAAATCATAAATAACTTTCGTTACAATATTTGCCGGAACCGCAAAACCATATCCTGAATATGAACCGGTTGGACTGGCGATTGCAGTATTTATTCCAACCAAATCGCCGTGCATATTGGTGAGAGCACCCCCGCTATTTCCGGGATTTATAGCTGCATCGGTTTGAATAAATGATTCTATAGCATATTTTTGTCGTAAAATATTTATATTTCGTCCTTTCGCACTTACAATTCCGGCGGTTACCGTTGAGGTTAAATTAAAAGGATTACCCACCGCAAGTACCCATTCTCCAACTTTTACATTGTCACTATTTGCAAATTTGATAGGTCTCAGATTTGCAGCACTAATTTTTATTAAAGCAATATCAGTATTTGGGTCAGTTCCTATAACCTCCGCATTATATGATTGCTTATTATTGAGTACGACCTCAATTTTGTCAGCTTGTTGAATAACATGATTATTCGTTACAATATAGCCATCGTCTGAAACGATAACACCGGACCCGGCACCATGCTGAATATTTTCTTGCTGGGGCATATTCCAATGCGGACCAAAAAACTCTTGCCAAATATCATATCCCGGAGGATAAGCTCCGGTACGAAGCGTTGTTTCTGTTTTTATATGAACAACTGTTGGCATAACCTGAGAGGCTGTTTCGGTAAAATCAATAAGTTCTGTTCCACTTGCCGGAGATGTATACGAAACTTTGTGGGCGAAATCTGTTGTTTCACTCTTCACATTATCATTTTTATATTGTTGAACTTCCGGATATACCATATATCCGATTGCTAAGGTAAACACGCTTCCCAAAATGGCAGGAATAAGATAAACTGCAATTTTTTTCATAACTCTTTAATTTTTTTATTAGTACGTACAAACATAACTACATTTTCAAAAAAATATTTTCAAAAACAGTTCCGAATAGAGTAATCTGACAAAATTGCATATGTGTTGAGCGTTTGCAAGATGTTTTTTGAATGCTCAATACAAGAACATGCGACAGGATTCGTTGGAAATTAATTCTGAATGCTGAAGTGCTGTCCAATAGTTATGTAAATAGTGAGAGGTTCTCCGATAGGTTAAAAGTTATCGGCTTTTTACTCGAGTATGACTCATTTTTTTCTTCTTAAAAATATGTATTTACAGCAAATTCAAATTGATTGATAAAAATATTTTTGAAATTTGATATGTTATTTTGTTCATAGAATAGCAGCATTGCTTTTTTATAATCAATTGAATCCACAGTCCGAAACGACAAAGGGCAATGTTTTTCATTCATTAAAATAGCATTGCTTACAATCCGGGCTGTTCTTTTATTTCCGTCCATAAATGGTTGAATGTATGAAATGAGAACTAATGCCAGAAAAGCTTTTTCAAATACACATGATTTTTTATTTATTAAATCACAGGAGTCTTTTAAAGCCTCTGAAATCTGAAACTGATTGTCGAGTGGTCTATAATTAGTGCCGGAGATGCCAACACGTCTTTTTCTTAGATTTCTTTCAACACCAAGTTCTTTAACCAAAATGCTATGAATATCTTCTATCTTTGAAACGCTTAATGGATTTAGATAATGTGGTGTTTCAATAATGAAGTCGAGGGCATCTTTATGATTTACAAGCATAACAGCTTCTTCTTTGGTTTTCCCTGATGCTGTTTGTTTCTCTTTTAAAAGTTTTTCTGTCTCTAATAATGAATATGTATTTCCTTCAATCTGTGAGGATTTCCAGCTCAAATCGATAGCTAGTCTTTCAAACTCTTTTTTGTATTCTTTATCTGATAATTGTGAAATGTTATTATGAAATTTTTTTTGAAGGGCATGTAGTCTTTGCAATTCACTCTCAGTAAACACTTTATGTTTCGCAAGTACATCATTAATGATTTGAAAGTTGAATCCTTCGTTTATTTTTCTTTCATCAATCTCTTTTTCATAGTATTTGTCGACATCAATGGGCTGAATTACTTGAAATGCAGGAGAAATTAAATATTTTGTCCCTTTACCTTGTCCTTTTGTTGAAACAAAGTTTGAAGAAATTAATTTTGTCAACAATCTTTTTAGAGTCGCATAACTTACAGACAATTCAATTTCATCAAAAATTTCTTTTGAAGAACATTCGCCAACTTTTTGGATGAAATCGATTATTTGTTTTTCTCTTGAATCAATCATTGTGTTTGTTTTTAGCTCACAAAGATACTAAATCGAGCTCAAATTAAATAGTTTTTCGAGCTGTATTTTGATTTTAAATGAGCCGTAACTACCAAATATCTATCACTACTTGTTACAAAAACCACTACCTATGCAAGTATTATGATTCTGTAAATCAGTAAAATAGTTGTTTGCTTTTCAAAGATACAAAAATTTGCTATATGGCAGGAGTTTGCAAGATGTTTTTTGAATGCTCAATACAAGAACATGCGACAGGATTCGTTGGAAATTAAATGTTAATGTTTAGTGTGCAAAAAATATTGCATTAAAAAAATTAATGTCATGATGCATTTATTTAAAAAATAATAATACATTTGTCCTAATTAAAGTGGAAAGATTTGAGTTGATTGCAACCACGTAAAAAAAAAATGCTAAACCGACACTGGTTACGTCATTTTCTATTCTCAACTCAGTCCTTCCCACAATTATGTATTAAAAAAATATAAACTATGGGATATTTATTTACATCCGAATCAGTTTCGGAAGGACATCCGGATAAAGTTTCCGATCAAATTTCAGATGCATTGCTTGACGCTTTTCTTGCTCAAGATCCACATTCGAAAGTTGCATGTGAGACTTTAGTCACAACCGGATTAACCGTTTTGAGCGGTGAAGTTAAAACAAATGCGTATGTTGATGTTCAACAAATAGCACGGAATGTTATAAATGATATTGGGTACAATAAGGCAGAGTATAAATTTGACGGCAATTCATGTGGTGTTATTTCTGCAATACACGAACAATCTCCGGATATAAATCAAGGTGTGGAACGTGAAGATCCTTTATTACAAGGTGCAGGTGACCAAGGAATGATGTTTGGTTTTGCAGTTGACGAGGCAAAAAACTTTATGCCACTCACATTAGACATTTCACATCGTATACTTGAATGTTTGGCTGATGTTCGTAAAAACAGCAAAAACATGCCTTATTTACGTCCCGATTCAAAATCACAAGTTACTATTGAATATGATTCGCAAACGCATAAACCAATACGAATTGATACAATTGTTGTGTCTACTCAACATGATGATTTAGGTGGAAGCGACGAGGAAATGCAACACAAAATAGCCGAGGATTTACGAAAGTATGTTTTGCCGCAAACAAAAGCTTTATATCCTGAAGCTGTTCAAAAATTGTTTGACGACACATTTATCCTTCATGTGAATCCGACCGGAAAATTTATAATTGGCGGTCCGCATGGTGATACCGGACTAACCGGGCGAAAAATTATTGTAGATACATATGGTGGGCGAGGAGCACACGGCGGCGGTGCTTTTTCGGGTAAAGATTCATCAAAAGTAGACCGCAGTGCTGCATATGCATGTCGACATATTGCTAAAAATCTTGTTGCTGCAGGTGTGGCTTCAGAATGTTTAGTACAAGTTTCGTATGCAATTGGTGTAGCCGAACCGGTAAATATGTATGTAAATACATATAATACGTGTAAAGCGAAAAAAGAAAACGGCGAATTATTTTCTGACGAAGAAATTGCTACTATTATTGCGGAAATATTTGACCTTCGTCCGGCTGCAATTGTTAAAAGATTTGGACTTACAAACCCTATATTTTTACCTACCGCATCGTATGGACATTTCGGAAGAGATTCGTATAAAGGTAGCGTAACTGTATTTGAAAATGGTGCTGAAAAACAAAAAGAAGTTGACTTTTTTGCATGGGAAAAATTAGATTATCTCGATGCGGTAAAATCTACTTTTAATGTATAAACCTGAGTTCGACGTAATTTTTCGAGTTCAGATTAGCTCCGCTGAGCTCGTCCTTTGTCCTCGGTTGATATAAAAAGCTGTTTATCAAGGCAAATTATTGAATAATAGCGAGCTA
>JAQICB010000079.1 GCA_027858745.1 Bacteroidales bacterium | reverse complement strand
GAATTTTTGCTTACAGCTTTCTTCGTCCGGGTATTGTGTTATAAATTCTATTAGATTCATAATATATGTTTTTTTGCAAAGATAATAAAATTAGGTTAATATACGGATAATCATATATTTTTTTATAAGATTTGAATTACGAATAAAATAACAGTATCTTTGTATCTTAAATTTAAGATATTCTTTTTTACAGAATCCGGCATATTGTTGGATTCTTTTTATTTGCTAAAAACTTAAAAATGTATTGATATGGCGAAAATTTCGTATGTAACAAAGGAAGGATTAAAAAAGTTGAATGATGAATTACACCGACTTACGTCTGTTGAGCGACCTCGAATTTCTCAACAAATAGCCGAAGCTCGAGACAAAGGTGATTTATCGGAAAATGCGGAATACGATGCAGCAAAAGAAGCTCAAGGTTTACTTGAACTCCGCATTTCGCGACTTCAAGAAACATTAATGAATTCTCGCATTATTGATGAATCAAAATTAGATTCGTCAAGTATTCAAATATTATCTGTGGTAAAAATCAAGAACCAAAAGAATAATGCAACAATGTCGTATACAATTGTTGGAGAATCTGAGGCAGATCTTAAAGTAGGAAAAATCTCGATTGACACTCCTATTGCAAAAGGTTTATTAGGCAAAAAAGTTGGAGACGTTGTTGAAATACAGGTTCCTGCGGGAACTATTCCTTTTGAGATAATTGATATTTCACGTTAAAAAAAATACTCTATGGCTACCCTATTTTCACGAATTGTTTCAGGAGAAATTCAGGCACATAAAATTGCTGAAAACGACGAATTTTTAGCTTTTTTAGATATTAATCCTTTGGTAATGGGACATACATTGGTTATTCCCAAACAAGAAATTGATTACATCCTCAATTTAGACGACGAACTCCTTTCACGCCTCATGATATTTGCAAAAGAAGTCGGTCTGGCTGTGGAGAAGTCTGTTGAATGCAAACGCATTGGAATTGCCGTTATAGGACTGGAAGTGCCCCACTGTCACATTCATCTGGTTCCGCTTAAGGAAATGGATGACATTAACTTTACCCGTCCGAAATTACAGCCGGAACAAAAGGATTTGAAAGAGATGGCAGAAAAAATTCGCTCACATATGTAATAGGGAGATATATGATTCAGGTTTATATTTCTCATACATTTGTTCCTGAAAAAACATATCTCTGTAAGGTTTTGTTTTCCGAAATCTTACACCAGACCTATACAATACATTCGTCCCCGGCACACACAGATTATCGATGTGTTGCAGAGAATGGCGCAACAATTATTATTGCTGATGATTTTTTTGCTCACTATTCCGAAACGGAAGGATACCTCACAACATCGGCTTTGCCACACAAAAAATTAGTGCTTACTCATAATGGGGAGAATATCCCCTTTTTTTATGGAACTCCGTCTATTCATAAAGATTCTGAAAACACCTATTTTGTGGACGCAGATATATGTGCAAGTGCATTTTTTATGCTCGCACGATGGGAAGAATATGTGATTCAGGAACGAGATGAATATGGCAGATTTCCCGAAACAGAAGCTTGTGCTATTTCACACAATCTTACTCATATTCCGCTTGTACATGTATATGCAGAATTATTACGAACACTATTTGCTGAACTCGGCTATTCTATACCATACAACCGAACATTCACCAAAACAATTACGCACGACATCGATTTTACTCGCAAATGGCACACAGGAATTGACTTTCTAAAAACCGGTGCCGGCGACATAATCAAAAGATGTTCTCCCACATCATTGGTCAAAACTCTTTCTCAGGCTTTTTCGAAACAGGATCCGTACAACACCTATTCATACCTCATGGATTTATCGGAACAATATGGATGTACCTCTGTTTTTTATATGTTATTATCCCCTCAAAACCATAAATTCTTTCAATCTGCACAAGGGCAAAACATTGCGAAAGAAATTCAATCCCGCGGACATCATATTGGCATTCATTTTAACGAATACCATATACATGAAATTGATGAGATGCAGAAACATTGTCAAGATTTTTTAAAGCTGTTTGGCTTTTCCCCAACTATTAGCAGACAACATTTTTTGCAATTTTCATATCCCGAAACACTCATAGCACTTGAATCGTGCGGCATTACGCAAGATAGCTCTCTCTATTACCGGCATAAGCCGGGATTTCGTACCGGCATGTGCATTGAGCACTCAACATTTGATGTAATACACCGAAAAGAATTACAGATTAAAGAATTACCACTCACATTCATGGACGTTTCAATATTTGATTATGATTCACCAAAGGAAGCTGAGAGCGAAATCCTCAATCTTATGTCTATGAGTAAAAAATATGCAGGGAACTTTGTCTGTTTATGGCACAATTCGAGTTTTTATGGCAATGAATGGAAAAATGTTTTGTATATATACAAGAAAATTCTTCGGTTTTCCTAGGATAAAGATATTGAGGTGCTCCCAAGACAATAGGTAAAAACATGCAGAAACTCATTTTTTTATATGTATGAAGAAAGAGGTGTTTTTCTTTTTTATTCCATAATACTTATTTATTTTTACCATTAAATATTAAAACAATACAAATATGAACAAACAATCACAAAATTTAATAATTATTGGTGTTATCGTAGTTATCGTCCTCATTGTTTTTGGCGGACGAATGTTTTATACACTCGAAGCAACCGAACGCGGGGTAGTATTCCGTCAGTTTACAACCGGTCTTGATAAAGACAACATTTTACAACCGGGTTTTCAAGTAATTTCTCCTTGGAACGATTTGTATGTATATGATGTGTCAGAACAAAAAATTGAAGAATCAATGGACGTTCTCGACAAAAACGGATTGTCGGTAAATATTGATGTTACGGTACGTTTTTACCCAACATATACCAAAGTAGGATATTTATATGAATCATTCCGTCTAAATTATGATGACTTATTAGTAGCTCCAGAGATTCGTTCTACTGTACGTCAAATTGCAGGTCGCTATACTGCGGAGGAAATTTATTCAACAAAACGAGCAGAAGTTGAACAAACTATTATTGAAGAATCAGGCAAGCAGCTGAAAGCGAATAATATAACAATGAAAGCTCTTCTTATTCGTTCAATTAATTTGCCACCGGATATTCGAAAAGCGATAGAAAATAAATTGGTTCAAGAGCAACAAGCTTTAGCATACCGATACAAATTGGATAAAGAAGAAAGTGAAGCTAAAAGAAAAAGAATTGCGGCTGAAGGTGAAGCACGTGCAAACAAAATCATTAACAGCAGTTTAACAAAAAGTTTGCTTAAAATGAGAGGTATTGAAGCTACTTTAGAACTTGGGCAATCACCAAATACAAAAATTATCGTAATTGGTGGTGGCGAAGATGGCTTGCCACTTATTATGAATGCAGAGTAAATAATACTATTACAATAACATATAAGCAGCTATATTAATTTATAGCTGCTTTTTTTATCTTAAAGAATTATGAATATAGCAGTTTTTAGTGCCAAATCGTATGATAAAGAATACTTTTCAAAACACAACAAAACCTATAATCATACACTCACATATTTTGATGCACCTTTAGATACCAAAACCGTATCATTAACAAAAGAATTTGATGTAGTATGTGTATTTGTAAACGATACTATTGATGCCAAAACAATCGCAGAATTGGCCGAAAACGGTGTGCAAATTGTTGCTCTACGCTGTGCGGGTTTTAATAATGTAGATCTTGAGGCAGCAAAAAAACATAATATTAGAGTTGTTCGAGTACCGGCCTATTCTCCCCATGCAGTTGTAGAACACGCCATAGCACTACTGTTTACGTTAAATAGAAAAACACACAAAGCATATAATCGTATTCGAGAAAACAACTATTCACTCGAAAAACTTATAGGTTATGATGTGTATGGGAAAACTGTGGGTATTATTGGAACCGGAAATATTGGAAAAATTTTCGCTGAAATAATCAAAGGTTTTGGCTGTCGAGTATTATTATACGATATTTATCCCTCAGAAGAATTACAAGAAAAAGGGTTTGAATATGTGTCATTAGAGACCTTATGTGAAGAATCAGATATTATTTCTTTGCACTGCCCTCTCAACAAAAACACCAAACACATAATTAACACCAAAAGTTTAAAAACAATGAAACAAGGTGTTGTTATTATCAACACAAGCCGTGGTGGACTTATCAACACAAAAGATGCCATTAAAGCGCTCAAAACCAAAAAAATAGGTGCTTTAGGAATTGACGTATACGAACAAGAAGAAAATTTATTTTTCAGAGACCTTTCTGAAAGTATTATTTACGATGATGTTATTGCTCGTCTTATAACTTTTCCAAATGTTCTTATTACGTCGCACCAAGGGTTTTTTACACATGATGCACTAACTGAAATCGCAGAAACAACACTTTCGAATATTTCAAATTTTGAGAAAGGTAATGTAACAAATCAAGTAGAAATATAATCTGCCTACAATCTGTGTAGTGAAAAATAAATTTCACTACACGATTACACAGATTATTCTCCATTTAGCCATCTTCAATATTTAGCTATACGCAGTTAAGGTTTTAAAAGCATTAATTCGTTCTTCAATTTGCTCATCACTTAAAGACTCGATTCCGGCAGTTCCCATTTTTTCGCAGGTAAACGAAGCCATTGCAGACGCAACAACAAGTGCTTTTTTCATAGTTTCGAAATCCGTTTTATCTTGTTGAGCAAGATATCCGGCAAAACCACCGGCAAATGTATCGCCTGCTCCGGTTGGGTCAATCACCGAATATAAGGGCATAGCAGGAGCATAAAAAATTTCTTTTTTATGGAACAACAGAGCACCATGTTCGCCCTTCTTAATAATAACATATTGCGGTCCCATTTCCATAATTTTTTGAGCAGCAACCGGAATAGAATATTCACCCGAAAGCTGACGAGCTTCATCGTCGTTAATAGTAATAACATCAACCATTGAAATCGTTTTTTTCAACTCATCGAGCATAATGTCCATCCAAAAATTCATAGTATCCATTACTATCAATTTAGGTTTCTTTTTGAGTCGCTCAATTACTTGACGTTGCACAACCGGACTTAAATTACCCAGTATAACATATTCAACACCTTGATACGAATCAGGAATAATTGGGTCAAAATGCTCCAAGACATTTAATTCCGTAACCAGTGTTTCACGCTGATTCATATTATCTAAATATTTCCCGGACCAAAAAAAAGTTTTTTCATCAGATTTCACCTGAATTCCCTCAACAGACACGCCTGCATTTTGCAATTTTGCAATATACTCCTTTGGAAAATCGCCACCAACTACGGCAACCGCATGGGGGTTACTAAAATACGCCGAAGCAAAACAAATATATGTTCCGGCACCGCCAATAATTTTATCTGTTTTTTCGAACGGAGTTTCAATCGCATCAAAAGCAATACTACCAACCACAACTGTTTTCGCCATAATAAATCGTTTTTTTTATCTATAAATTTGAAATTTTTTTTCAAATATATTGTTTTTATTCGAAGCATTCTATTATATTTGCAGCGATTTTAAACAAAAAAAATTCCTCAGTAGCTCAGTTGGTTAGAGCATCTGACTGTTAATCAGAGGGTCCCTGGTTCGAGTCCAGGCTGAGGAGCCAAAAGGGAAGTCGAGAAATTGACTTCCTTTTTTTTATATTTAATTTCTTTGACACCTTTGTAAATAAGAACAGAATTAATCGAAAGTTCTGTTGGTTAGAGCATCCCGATGTATATCGGGAGGGTCCCTGGTTCGAGTCCAGGCTGAGGAGCCAAAAGGAAGTCGAGAAATTGACTTCCTTTTTTTATTATGCAACGCCAAATTCTTTAATATGTATTACGTATATATTTTATATAGTGAAAGTCTATCAAAATATTATATTGGAAGCAGTTATGATGTTTCTCAAAGATTAGACCGACATAATCGCGGACATTCAACTTATACAAAAAAAGGAATTCCTTGGAAGTTAGTTTATACAGAAGAGTATAATACACGTAAAGAAGGATATCAAAGAGAAATGGAAATTAAAAAAAAGAAAAATACAAATTATATAAAATGGTTAATTGAAAGCTCAGTCGGTTAGAGCATCCCGATGTATATCGGGAGGGTCCCTGGTTCGAGTCCAGGCTGAGGAGCCAAAAGGAAGTCGAGAAATTGACTTCCTTTTTTTATGCAACACAACGGAGGGACAAATTTTAAAAATTGTGACCCATTTGTATTTGCAATTGGATATATTGGTGTAAAGAGCGATATATGTATGCTTTGCAAACCGCCGTATACAGCTTGTTCCGGCATTTGTCGGAAAGACTCATACGTACGGAGGTGTGGATTATGCTTATTGACCACGCGAAAAAATTCGCTTGGCAGCTTTGGTGTATCCCTCAATTTCAGCTCATTTTTAATACGGTTGTGTGTTTTTTGACATAAACCCTCCCTATTAAAAACCCATAGATTTAGTTCAACCGGGAATTCACGCTGGGCATTGCATGCCGCTTGAATTCCTAGTTATTAGAGGCTGTTTTTTCTTCTTTTATTATTCTACTTTTTGTGAAATTTATTAAGCCATACTTTCCTAGTTTATATAATCTTTCTTTTTCAATACTATTTTTTATCCCCCAGTTTACCCAGTTTTTAAGAAATTTGCTCCATACAATCCAACCTATACAACTGCTAATAATAACAGATAAGTTCCACTGTTCTGTTATTGCGTTAAGGATAATAATGGCAACAATTATTATTAACGTGACAGGAACGTTTACCATTAGTTCTCCCATCATTATTATTTTGATAGATGATATTTTTTGCTTCATACTCCCTTATTTTACCTTTTGTAATATTCTGTTTATAGTTCTGTTGCGATAATCTCTTTAATATCGATAGGACCATAATGTCTAGAATCATGACTGTCTAGTCTATTATCTCCTATTAGAAATGCCTTATTTGGTCCTAAGATAATTGTGTCTGTGTTTAGTGAGTTAGATGGTTTTATTCTTAGTATTTTATCAATATTCTCTCCGTTCACATATAGCATGCCACTTAGAAATAACAATGTGTCTCCTGGAACTCCTACTAGTCTTGATATTATTGTTGTATTAAGATCGTACTTTTCTGTTTCAACAATCACAATGTCTAATCTGTTTGGTTCCTTTAGAGAGCTTGCGAATACTCTTCTGGAAGATTTCATGCCAGTATCTTCAATGACATAATAATTGAAGACATCTAATTCTCTAATTGTTGTAACGCAGATTACGATGCCAATGATAATGTAAATAACTTTATTTTTCATTTTTTTCTGTAATTGACTCTAACGGACGTATATAAAAAATCGAAGCGGATTTATCGGCATCAGAGTTCCGCGAGGAACGATGATCAGATCAATCAGCAAGATTTTTGACGGGCGTTACCGCTAGCTTTGTTTTTTATATGGTGTTAGCAAATGCATATTTAAAAAACACCAGTATCTATTTTTTTTACGACTTTCCATTTCTCATTTTCTTTTGTAAATACAATATATTCTGTGTATCCACAAGTACTACCACCTAAATAACCATAGTGAAAAAAGCCAACATTCATGATTTTTGAATAATAAACTCTTGTAAATCCCATCAAGCCTAAATGTAGTATAGTCTCATTTTTGCCAAATCTCTCAGGGTAGCCTTTTTCTAGAGCAATTGCTTTAGTGGTAAATTCAACCCCATCTTGAATTATTTTTTTATTATCAATTTCAATATCTTTTTTTATACACTCAAGTTCTTTAAAGTATTTATATTCATTAGAAAGACTATCAAATTTACTCAGAATATAAGCTCTGTGTTGAGTGATGTCAATTTGAGTTAATGAGTCATGCCAAAAGCGAACAAATTTCTTAATTGTGTCTATTTCTATTTCAGAGAAAAAATACTTGTGTTTAATTCTATTATATTGAACAGTATCATATTTTTTTAATGCTAATAACTTCTCTCTAACTTGGTTACAATATCTTATATGGTAAAGTTGTGGTAGGAGTGTATTAATGATTTGGTATTCATCATCAATTGATAAAGAGTCGCAAAATTTCTCAGTATCGTTTCGAGGGGCTATAATTTCTGTATTGTTATTTTTTATCAGTTGAGGCTCTCCTTTAGATGCTGCAATGTTTTTATCACTCCCAATACAAGAAGTAATATTTAATAATATGAGTAATGTTAGTATATATGTTTTCATATGTTTTTGCTAACTAGTATATATCCACAAGTACTTGTTAATATACCCACTATCTACACAGCTTTTATTTTTTTGTACATCAGCAAAATAAATGTTTTTTTGTGAATGTTTCATAATCAAAGATAAAAAAATAAGTTCATATATCATAAACGTATAGTGAACTAAATTCTCCGGGACTTGTAATTTTTAACAGTTGTTTATTTGTGATATGGGTATATATTTCTGTGGTTTTTGAACTGCAGTGTCCCAATAAACTTTATATAAATCGCAAATCCACACCTTGTTCGAGTGAATGTGTTGCAAAGGAATGGCGAAGGCAATACAATGTATATGGTTTGTTTGTTTTTTTGAAGGCTGTTTTTCTAAATCCTAGCTCAACTCCCTATACACCGCCATATTTTGTTCAATAAATTTTTGCTGCGAAAAACGGGCTGCTTGGGCATAATTTTTTTCCTGTACTGAGGCATCACCGAAACTTTGCAGTGCGGTGAGTATAGCATCGGCAATGCTTTCTACGGAATCGGGATTGCAATAGAATGCGGCTTCGCCACCTACTTCGGGCAAACATGAGCGATTGGAGGTAAGGACTGTTGTGCCACTTGCAAGCGATTCCAACACGGGTATACCAAAACCCTCGTAATTGGACGGATACACACTTAGCTGAGCAGACTGATACAGAGCCGGTAAATCTATGGTTTCGACGGTGTCGAGAAAGAGCACTTTTGTGTGCAGATTTTTCTGATGCACATATTCAATAACCGAATTGCGATATGCTCCACCTTTGCCACAAATAACGAGAGGAATATCTATCTGAGAGTGTATGTGCTCGTATGCGTGCACAAGAGAAAGCACGTTTTTTCGAGAGGTTACGGAACCTACAAAGAGAAGAAAGGTTTCGGGCAGAGCATATTTTTGACGTATGTTCTGTTTCCAATCCTCGGTAGTTTTCTGTCGAAAAATATCGTCGCAACTTTGGTAAATCACCTCTATTTTCGATTCGGGAACTGCAAAAAACCGTATAATATCTTCTTTGGTGGCAATGCTCGTCGCAATTATTTTATCGGCATGGGTACAGGCATATTTCCATTTAAAGTCATAGATTTTTCTATCAATAAAGGGAAAGTCGTCTGTAAAAAATTTATAGGCAAAGTCGTGGATCGTCACAACAGTAGGTATATTTTTTTTGTGCAAGCCAATCGGTATTTCGTGACTTAAACCATGAAATACATCTATTTTTTTACGGACAATATTATGTGCCATTCCAAAGATACGAAAGAGACTTGTACAACATTTTTGTTGGGGCAGAACAAGCTGACATTGTTTTTGAAAATTAAAATTATCGAAATACTCTATTCGCGGAGTAAACAAGGAATAAGAATGTTCGGGGAATTGCTCACACAAGCCGCGAACCAAATTTCTACTGTAATTACCTAAGCCGGTTTGGTTACAAAAAAGTCGTTTTGCATCGAAACCTATATGCATAATTATAAATTATTTGCAAGTATATCAACAATATGAACAACTTGTATGGGTACCTTGTTTTTTTTCACATACGCCGCAATGTTCATCAAACACGAGGCTTCGGTTGAGGTAATGTATTCGGCACCGGTACTCACGGCATTCTCAACTTTTTGTTCGACCATTGCAGTTGAAATAGCGGTTTGTTTCATAGAAAAAGTTCCGCCAAAGCCACAACAGACGTTTGCATCGGGCAAATCGAGAAGGGTAATTCCCTGTACATTTTTCAGCAAATCGAAGGGTTCGTTGGTTAATCCATACTCTCGCATAGCCGAACATGCTGTGTGCACGGTAACTTTATGCGGAAAAACAGCGTTAAAATCGGTGCGTTGAAGTACATTTACCAAAAAGTCGGTAATTTCATACACTCTTTTACCAAGCTGCTGAGCCTGTGTTTTTTTCTCCTCAGAATCGAACAATGATGCATAATTATTTTTTATAAATCCGGTACACGAACCGCCGGGACTTACAACAAGGGAATCGCCCGCAAAATCATCTAAAAATTTGTGTGCTAAGCTTTGTGTTTCCACAACATAGCCTGCATTATACGCGGGTTGACCGCAGCAGGTTTGTTTTGGGTTATAGTGAACGGTACATCCTGCATGTTCTAATAATTTAATCATATTAAACCCGGTTTCGGGAAAAAATTGATCAATAAAACAGGGAATAAAAATATCTACTTGCATAACACCACATTATTTTATCCACAAATGTACGGAAAGAATATTCATCGAGACCATTCGAGGTTATAATTTTAACATTTTTAATCGAAATATTTCGAAATTTTCAGCAATAATTCATCTTTTTGTACCGGTTTCGCAATATGTTCGGCACAGCCCAAACCTTCGAGATAACTGATATCCTCGGGCAATGAATATGCTGTTTGAGCAATGACCGGAACCTCAATATCGTATTCGTGTATCCATTTCAACACATCTTTCCCGTTCATTTCGGGCATGTTAATATCCAACAAAATCAAATCGGGCACCTGCTTTTTCAAAAGGTCTATAAGCTCCACACCATTGGCAGCATGAACAATATTAACCCGCGTTTTTTCCAGTATAATTTCAAGATATTGATAGGACGTTACCTCATCTTCGGCAATATAAATCGTTCGTTTCGCCCAATTATATAATTCTATTTTTTCTAATTCACGAAATTCTTGATAATTTCTATCGTTACTGTTAAACGGGAGAGAAAAGTAAAAGGTAGAGCCCTTGCCAATCTCGGAATCAAGCCAAATTTCACCTCCTAAGAGTTTTACTAAACCTTGTACAATACTGAGCCCGATACCGGTACCTTCTATATTCACCTCGCTTTGCAATTGATTGAACAAGCCAAAAATTTCCGAATGTTTTTCAGGAGAAATACCGATTCCGCTATCTTGCACAAAAAAGGTAATAAATTCATCTTTTGGGGGTAAAGCTCCAATTTTTATCCATCCTTTTTCGGTGTATTTTACTGCATTGCTAATAAGATTGGTAAAAATTTGCTGTAAGCGAACTTGATCGGACATAAGATAAACCTGAAAAAGCTCATCGCACAAGAGCGTCAGTATTTCGATATGCAATCGAAACTTAAGATATTGTTGTTGTTTAATAATTTCGATAGAATTATCAATTATTTGCGGCACATCGCAGACCTGCTTTTCGGGCGTAATAGCCTGAGCAGAGATTTTCGCCACATCAATAATGTCATTAATTAATTTCAGTAACTGTTGCCCTGATTGTTTAATAATTGAAACATAGTGCGAGCGTTCGTCTTTTCCCAAAGAATCGGCATCGAGCAATTCAGTAAAACCAAGAATAGCATTCATCGGCGTACGAATTTCATGACTTATATTTGCCAAAAAAGCAGTCTTAATTTCATTGCTTTGCTCCGCTTTTTCTTTTGCAACAACCAAGTCGTCAACCAATTGGTTTCGTTCGAGAATACGCCACGCTCCTTGCGTTAAAATTTGCAATTGCTTCATATCCGATTCTACATAGTCATCATCTTTGTTTGCCACACCAATTAATGCAACTATAGCATCATCAATAAAAACCGGAACCGAGAGAAAATTATGCAAACTCACATGTCCTTTGGGCACTCCTTTTTTATGAGGGCGCTCAGATTGTTCATAATCATTTACAATCAAAGGCTTTCGAAACCGCAGAACATCGCCCCACAGTCCGGTTTCAGCAAGTTTATATTCACGTTTTTTGTCTTCTATCTCACATTCGTCATGAACTTCACGAGACCATGAATTGAGGGTTAAAAACTCAGTTTCTTCATTATATTCATAAATAAAACCTATTTTACTATGAGTTATTCTAATAGCTTCGTGCAAGACATAGTCTAGAAAATCTCGCTTATTGGTATATTTATACAAAGAAATATTATACAAACTTTCTAAACGTTCGTTATGCGTATCTATTCGTTTTCTATTAGATAATCGTTCCGAAATATCTTGTGCAAACCACACAATATGCCGTTCGCCGTGAATATTTATAAGATTAATCCGCAATTCAACCGGGTATTGTGTGCCATCTTTGCGAAGATAAACGGTCTCCAATCGTTCAGACGATTGTTCTATTCCTACACAAATTTTATCGAAAATTGTACGATTTTCATGAAATTTTGTATCTATATCTGCAATATGCAATCGACTGATTTCAGCCTTAGTATATCCGCTATCCACTGTTGCTTTCACGTTTGTCTGCACAATTTTGCCTTCTTTGTTGGCAACATAAATTGCACTGGGAGCATGTTCAATAATAGTAGCCAAACGATTTTCACTTTCGATGAGGGAACGAACCGCATGTTTACGCTGAGTAACGTCGTTAAAAATAGTACCAAACTGTCCTTTTTGAGATTGATACACATATATTTCGAAATATTTTTCAATTTCTTCGACATAACTTTCAACAATAGTCGATTTGCCGGTTTGGGCAACCTGTCCGAACACCTTAACCCAATACGGATTCATTTTGGGTGATAATTCAGAAATTGTTTTACCGATTATTTGTTCAGACTTCACCCCTATTATTCGTTCAAAAGCAGGGTTAACTTCTAAAAAACGGTAATCAACAGTTTCGCCTGCATCATTATACACAATCTCCTGAAGTGCAAAACCCGAAAAGTAATTATCAAATAATTGCTTATATTTCTTTTCGTTCTCAATTATTTCATGTTTTGTATACTCCAATTCGGTAATATCCTGGGCAAAGAACATATACTCGTTCGGTTCACCGAATTTATTAACAATTGGGTTACAAATAATTTTATAAGACCGATTATCTTCAGAAATAATATTCGCAAATTTATTTCTCTGCATATTTTCGGGACGAAAAGCAAGAATTTTATTTTGCACAGAAGATCCTAATTTCTGAGCAGTAGTATTACTTAAGCGAACTGAAAAATCTTTTGAAACGATAAAAGCCGGAGTTTGAATAGCCTCAAACCTTTTTTCCCAATTGTTATCTTCGTATAAATCAATTTTTGTCTCCGGGAAAACATATTTTTCATCTTGCTCATAGAACAAGACCATATGCGTCACCTCCCCGGCATCATTGCAAATAGCTTTCGATGAATTCAATTCGTGCAAGGGGCAGTTTTCCCCTTTGGTAAAACAAGGTGTATTGAACGAATGAATATGTTGGTAACAACAGGTCTTAGAAATATAGTCCGGGTCGTTTGTCTCAACAATTTCATAACTTGCAACATCAACAACATAATATATCTCAGATATATGTTTGAGAATTGTGGGGATAAACTGTGAATTCATTCGTATATAAAATTAAATTAGTGTTCATCTCTAAAGTCCAATTCTGCACTGCTGCAACAAGGTCTCTTTCTCACGCAACTTTAACTTTCGAGCACAAACATTATAGAACGACTCCAATTAGTGTCGGTCCATATCATTTTTAACTTAAAAAAAAAATCCCTGTTTACCCTGAGAATCTTTATTTAAGTGTGTATATGCCAAAGGCGTAACTTCCCGACCACGCTGGGTACGTTGTAAAAAACCCTCTTTTATTAAAAAAGGCTCATACACCTCCTCAATTGTCCCCGCATCTTCCCCAACAGCTGTAGCAATTGTGTTTAAACCAACCGGTCCACCATTAAATTTATCAATAATAGTACACAATATTTTATTATCCATCTCATCCAAGCCGTAGGTGTCAATATTAAGAGCTTCCAAGGCAAAGTTCGTTATTTCTATATCTATTCTCCCATTACCTTTTACCTGAGCAAAATCACGAACTCTTCGCAAAAGAGCATTGGCAATACGTGGTGTTCCTCTGCTACGAGAAGCTATTTCCTGAGCAGCCTTAGCTTCTATTGGAATATTCAAAATAGAAGCCGAACGCGTAATTATATGCGCCAAAAGTTTTACATCATAATATTCCAACAAACAAGTAATGCCGAACCGAGCACGCAAAGGGCTGGTTAACAAACCCGAACGAGTAGTTGCACCAACCAAGGTAAATGGATTGAGTGATATTTGTACCGAACGAGCACTGGGGCCTTTATCGAGCATAATGTCGATACGAAAATCCTCCATTGCCGAATACAGATATTCCTCAACTATAGGAGAAAGACGGTGAATTTCATCAATAAACAACACATCGTTTTCTTCCAGATTCGTCAACAAACCCGCCAAATCGCCCGGTTTATCAAGCACCGGACCAGAAGTAATTTTCACATTAACCCGCAATTCATTTGCTAAAATATTAGACAATGTTGTCTTTCCCAATCCCGGAGGGCCGTGGAGCAAGACATGATCCATTGATTCGCCCCGCATAAGAGCCGCTTTTACAAAGATTTTAAGATTTTCAACAATCTTATCCTGTCCCTTAAAATCAGAAAATTCAAGAGGACGAAGTTGTTTTTCGAACTCGAGGTCATTATTGGAAATATGTTCAGGATCAAGATTAGCGTTCATTATACATTAATTTTCAACAAAAATAATTAAAAAAAATAGTACTTTAGCTTTATAAACGGTAATATAAAAAAAAATATCGAAAATATGCATATTTAACATAAATTTAACATTAGAATAGAGTAGAGTTTAATTAAAAGTGTTTTTTTTGTTTAATTTTAATTAAATAATCGCTATTATGTTACGAAAAACTATTTTATTAAGTACCGCAATAATCAGCTTGTTGTTTGTTGCAAATCAACTATCTGCTCAAGAAACAAGTGAATTCGAACCTCACGGCAATGTATTTGCAAAAGTGTATTCCGATTACAGTACAGACTTCTCGAATGAAGAAATCAATTCTGTTGGATTTAACTTAGAACGGGCATATTTCGGGTATAAATATTATACAAGTGAGTCATTTTCGGCACAAGTAAAAATAGACATCGGCGACCCTGATGACATTACTGTGGGTGCTTTAAAAAAGAGAATGGCGTATGTGCGAAATGCCTACGGAACATATAAATTGGATGCATCAACAACTATCAGTTTTGGTTTAATTGACATAATGACGGCAAACCTTCAGGAAAAAGCTTGGGGAAAACGATATATTTACAAAACATTCCAAGATAAACATAAATTTGGTAACAAAACAGATGTGGGAGTTATTCTTAAACATAGTGTTAACAGCCAATTAGATGTTGATTTTGCAATAACAAACGGCGAAGGATATGCACGTGTACAAGAAGATATGGATTTTGTGTACGGATTTGGTGCGACTATAAAACCAACAAATGATCTTTTACTTCGTTTCTATGGCGACTATTCGAACCTCCACTACAAACCGGTAACTCTCAACTCACTTATCTCAATTACTCCGGCAGACAAAATATCGCTCAATGCTGAATATATGTATAAATTCAATAATGCAGGTCTCGAAAATCATGATTTAAGCGGACTGTCATTATACACAACCTTCGAACTCGAAAAACGAGTAAATTTCTATGCTCGATACGATAAATTATGGTCAAATGTTTTGGCACAGGAGACAAACCCATGGAATCATCAAGCAGACGGTAACGCAATAGTATCGGGTATTGAATTTAACCCATTAGACAATTTCCGTTTTGCCATAAACTATTCAGGATGGATATTTGATAATTCTGCAATTTCTACGAAAAATAAAATTGGCATTTATACAGAAATAAGATTTTAATATTTTCAATACATATTATTTAACAGGGGGATTTTTATGGAACAGTACTATATTTTATTAGTAGGTATATTATTTATTTTTGCAATTTTTGATTTAGTTGTCGGTGTAAGTAACGATGCGGTAAATTTCTTAAATTCTGCAATTGGTTCAAAAGTAGCACCATTTTGGGCTATCATGATTATAGCATCTCTTGGCGTGTTGGGGGGTGCAATTTCTTCTGACGGGATGATGGAAGTAGCACGAAAAGGTATTTTTGTGCCCAGCATGTTTACCTTTCATGACATTATGATAATTTTTATTGGGGTCATGCTCACCGACGTTATTTTGCTTAACTCATTTAATTCATTAGGATTACCAACATCAACTACTGTTTCAATAGTATTTGAATTGCTTGGGGGTGCTGTTTCTATGGCAATAATCAACCTTAATACTCTTCAAAAACCATTAAGCGATATTTTTCAATACATCAAAACCGATAGTGCTATTAAAATCATTGGAGGGATTTTTTTGGCAATTATCGTTGCTTTTATTGCAGGAGCCGTAGTGCAATGGATTGTTCGCTTTATATTCTCCTTTAATTACGAAAAAAACATCAAACGTTACGGTTCCTTATTCGGCGGTATTTCAGTAACCGTTCTTACCTATTTTATGCTTATAAAAGGGGCAAAACACGCGAGTTTCATGACTGCCGAATTCAAAGATTATATTGCCAACAATATAGCAATGGTATGGCTTTACAGCATTATTGGATGGACAGTAATTATACAACTTTTGCATTCATTATTGAAAATGAACATACTCAAATTTGTGGTATTGGCCGGAACATTTTCTTTAGCTCTTGCCTTTGCCGGAAACGACTTGGTAAACTTTATTGGTGTTCCACTTGCAGGACTAAGTTCGTTTAATGAATTTATGTCCAGCGGCGGAATAAACGAGACATTCTTTATGAATGCTTTAGCCAAACCGGTAGAAACACCTCTTATATTCTTATTACTTGCCGGAATGATAATGGTAGTAACGCTGTGGTTGTCGAAAAAAGCACGCTCGGTTACCCAAACGACCCTTAATTTGAGTGACCAAACGGCCGGTGAAGAGCAATTTGGCTCATCAGTTTTTGCACGGGTCATTGTGCGTTCTGCAGTAAATACTTCCGAAAAATTTGGCAAATTTGTTCCCGAACATATCAAAAAATTCGTTTCGAAACGCTTCGAAATGCAAAAAGAAGCAAATACACATACGAACAAATCTGATGCTCTTTCGTTCGATTTATTGCGTGCTGCAGTAAACTTAATTGTTGCCAGTATGTTAATTACTGCGGGAACTTCTCTAAAATTACCATTATCAACAACATATGTAACATTTATGGTTGCAATGGCAACATCATTTTCTGACGGTGCATGGGGGCGTGAAACAGCAGTATACCGAATTACCGGCGTGCTTACTGTAATTGCAGGGTGGTTCTTAACTGCATTTATTGCCTTTGCTTTTTGTGGATTTATAGTTTATATAATTCATTTAGGCGGTATTTATGCATTACTTTCATTATTTGTTATTGCTATAATAATTGTCATAAGATCTAAAATCTTTAAATCTAAAAAAGAGAAAGAAGAAGAATATCTTGATTCACAAAAAATAGATTTAACAGAAACAAATGTTATTACTCGATCGTTCTCAGGAATTAATTCAGTATTCACTCAAACGGGCGATATACTTTCGCAAGTGTATGATGGATTTAATGCCTACAATCATCATGAACTCAAACGGGCAAAACAACGAAGTAAACAGTTGGACAAAAACGCGAAAAAACTCAAAGATCAAGTAAGTTCTACACTTTACGACTTGCAAGAAAACAATATGGAAATCAACTTCAATTATGTTCAAGTTGTCGATTATTTACGAGAAATGGCTCGCAGTTTAACGTTTATTACCAATCCTGCTTTCGAGCATGTTGGCAACAATCATAAACCACTTCTTGACGAACAAAAAGCAGAATTATATGATATAAAAACGCATTTGGAATCATATTTTGCTCACATAGTTGAAGCTCTCGAACATAATGATTTTGATAAATTCGACGCTTTGATTGACGAACAAAACGACTTATTTATCCTTATAAATAAAATTAGAAAAAAACACTTAAAACGTGTTAAAAACGGTGCGGTAAATACTCGAAACAGTATGTTGTACATTCAACTTCTTCATGAAGCAAAACAGATTATTTCATTCTCACTAAATGCAATAAAATCACATCGTGATTTAACAATAACTTATAATAATATTCATATTTTATAATTCAAAAATTTTGTTCTACTCTCATAACATATTATTTTTACCTTAAAAACAGGTAAATATAATATGTTATGAGAATTTCCCCAATAATTTTTCTCTTCGTGTCCTTAACAACACAATCTCAAGTCTTTTATCACACCGATTTCGAATCGCAGTCGGTTGGTACAGCATATGAGCGATTAATATGGCAAGCAGATGGTTTTAATACTGACACTTGGGACAACGGGCTCGCTGATAGAACAGAAGTTGATAATAGCACCTCTATTTCCGGCAACCGTTCTCTTAAAATCACATATCCTGCTGGTGGATATGGTCCAAGCGAAACCGGATCTCAAATAAAACTTCTATTTGAACCCCAACAAGAAGTTTACATGTCATACAACCTTCGATTTTCCGAGAATTTTACATGGGGAACAACGAGCTACGGAGGAAAACTTCCCGGACTTGCCGGTGGTGACAACTGCAGTGGTGGTTCTTCATGCGACGGAACCAATGGGTTCTCTGCTCGTTTTATGTGGCGAACAGGTGGCGCTGCCGTACTTTATCTCTATCACATGGATAAACCCGAAACATATGGTGAAGATATCCCTCTTATGTGGCCGGACAATACTCAGGTGATGTTTGAAAAGGGTAATTGGTATCACATTATGCAACGAGTAAAAATTAACACAGACGGCTCTACCTACGATGGTGAAGTGCAAGTATGGATAAATGGCGTAGAGGTTCTCAACCTGAATGGATTACGCTTTACAAATAATGGCGATATGGTCGATAATTTCTATCTTTCCACATTTCATGGTGGTGCAGATGCAAGCTGGGCTCCGACAGAAACATGCCACACCTGGTTAGATGATATTACCATTTCCAATGCCATGAACGATGTGACATTCAAAACTTGCGAGGGGCCAAAATTAGGAGCAAACACGAGTCTTTGCGGTACCTCATCGGTAACCCTCGATGCTCACGTTCCCGAAACAAATGCGAGCTTTCAATGGTATAAAGATGGGGGCATACTAACCGCGGCTGAAAATGCGACATACACAACGTCCGAAAGTGGAACCTTTGTGGTGGCATACGACAGTTTGGGTTGTTATAGAAAAGACACAATAACAGTAGCTTCAAATCTAAATCCAAATTTAGGAGCAGATAGAGAAATTTGTGCAAGTTCATTCGAAACTCTTAATGCAATGGATGTTGGTGCAGGATATAGCTACGCATGGGAAAAAGATGCTGTTGTAATTGAAGGTGCAACAGAAAGTACATATGGAGCATATCAAGCAGGAACATACGAAGTAACCGTTTCTGCAAATGGTTGTTCAGATGCTACCAGTTCAGTTGTACTCACAACAGGATTTTTAGATGTACCTGATGTTATTGGTGCCGAGAATGATATTGTAACAGTAACAGTTAATGAAACAGGTACAAATTTTGGTTGGTATGCAACCGAAGATGGAACAAGCTCTTTAGGTACAGGAGCCACATACGATGCAACTGTTGGAGCTACTGATTCTTACTTATATGTTCAAGATTTAGATGGTTTTACAGATTTGGTAGGGAAGAAAAATGCACCAATTTCATATACCGACACTCGCTTTGAAAGAAGAATGAAGTTTGAAACCTTTACTTCTTTAACTATAGATTCTATTACGGTATATGCAGTAGCAGATCAAGATATAAAAATTTCGATATTAGCTGCTGATGAAGTTACTGAAGTGGCAACAAAAACATTTGCAGCTTCTTTAGCAGGAGAGTTGCGTTTAGGTTTAGATTTTGAAATTACAACTCCTGGAATTTACTATATGACAGCCGAAGGAACAACAGGAAGTCTCCGGTATTCTTACGAGGCTGATGCTGATATTTCTTTTCCTTATACAATTCCAGGTAAAATTTCTATACTTGGTTCAAATTTAACTTGGATTGATGCAAAACCCTATTATCTGTTTTTCTACAAATGGCGGGTTTCGGCAGGTAATACCTGTGCACGGACTCCAGTACAAATTGCTTCAACCGAGAGCAGCTCAGCTTTAACTCAAAACATTGAGCTCACAGTAGGATGGAATATTATGTCAACATCGGTACATATTGCTGACAGTAGTATTTCGCAGATATTTTCGGGACTCGATGTGGCGGTTGTAAAAAATAACGATGGTTTTTGGAAAAACGGACAGGTAAACGAACTTAATAGTTTACATACAATGACAGCCGGGGCAGGTTATTTAATTTTCATGAATACCGCCGGTACATTAGAAATTACCGGAAATTCCATTGAAACAACGAATTACCCAACCCTACAAAGTAGTTGGAATTTGGTAGGATATCCATCAGCGGGAGAATCTTCATTAGAAACAAAACTCATTGCAGATTATTACAATTCCGAAAATTGTTCAATCATTAAAAATTTCGATGGCTTTTGGGAACCCGGTAATCCATTAAACTCTATTCAGAAATTATCTCCGGGAGCAGGATATTTTGTAAAAAAGAATTAATTCACATTTCGAACTGTGACAGAAATATAATATATTTGTGACATATTTATCTAGTTTCTGCGCGAAAACTCAAAATACATCGTTATTCTCATCCTGAAAACAACCATTTACAGACGTAAACTTATTGATTTTCAATATTTCGCATCAGAAACACAGAAAAAAGTAGTTTTCATGCAAGCACTATCTAAAATATATATACTATGTCATATTCTCTTGTTGATCAAAAAGCTGAACAATCAATTCATACATTATTTTCATTCCTAAAAACAGATTCGGACAAAATCATGTTCGGACATCAAGATAGCCTATCATACGGGATAGGATGGAACTATGCAGATAATCCTGAGAAAACAAATTCTGATATACACCGAGTGTGTGGTGATTTTCCGGCAGTTTTCGGTTGGGATTTGGGTCATATAGAAACCGGTTCGGCTCAAAATATTGACAAGGTTCCATTCGATGAGATGCGAAAAAATATACAAAAAGCATATAAAATGGGTGGTATTCAAACAATTAGTTGGCACCCGACAAATCCCATTACCGGCGGTAACACGTGGGACACATCGGTTCGGGTACTCGAGAAAATCTTGCCCGGTGGCGAGCATCACCACACATTTACTCAATGGCTCGATACTATTGCCGATTTTATACTTTCGCTTGTTGATGAAAAAGGTGCAGCAATTCCCATCATTTTCAGACCATACCATGAACATACCGGTAGTTGGTTTTGGTGGGGAGACGCTCTCTGCACCCGCGAAGAATATATAGATTTGTGGAAATTTACCATATCGCACCTTCGTGATACCCGAAACTGCCACAATCTTTTGTATTGCTACAGCAGCGACAAAGTAACAAGCGAGGAACAATACCTCGCCAAATATCCCGGCGACGAATGGGTCGACATTCTCGGCATTGATGTATATGATTTTCCACATCAAGGAGTTGACTATAAAAAAGTGCTTCCCGAATGTTTGGCAATTCTTGAAAAAATAGGAAGAGAGAAACAAAAACCGCACGCACTTACCGAAACCGGAAATTTGTGTGTAGAACCCGAAACATGGTGGACTCAATCATTACTGAAACTTACGCAGCCATTCAACATAAAATGGTTTTTGGTATGGATAAATATTGAAGACGCACAATATTACGGGCCACATCCGCAGAACAAAAGTGCCGATGATTTTGTTGCATTTTACAAACACCCTAAAACAGCATTTTTGAAAGATCTTATTTCTGATTAAACGTAGTGGAGTGTGGCAATCGCTGTCATTGAAACACAATACAAATAACCGTCAGTACAGATGCACGAGACCCTCACATTCCGCTTCGCTTCATTCAGGGTGACGTACTTCGATGATAATTTTAGCTGAAGAATGCTCAATGACTGAAAGGAGTTAAAAAAAGAAGAAGAATCTTTTAACCTGAGTTCGATATAATTTTTTAGGTTCAGAACGCTTATAAATAGTGAGGTTCAATCAAAAATAATGAAAAACGGGTTATTTTAAATTATTTTTGAGCTGAAGATGGCTGTTTATAAGCGGAAAAAGTATGCTTTGCATAAAATACAAGTTTACGTATCCCCTGTCATCTCTACATTTTGCCATAAAAAAATTAGGGTAAACTCTCAGGGCACGTCCTTTGTTGCTTTTCCCTTATTATCGCCCCGAGGCAAAGCAACACAAAAATTTATTCTAAACAATATACTGTTCAAGTATCGCTCGTAATTCTGCATAATTTTGTGCAACAGGAAACTCAGGATAATCATCAATCACATTTTGTGGCGGACGATATAAAATACCCACCTCAGCTTGTTGCAACATAGAAATATCATTATACGAATCGCCAAAGGCTATCACCTTATACATAAGACTTTGAAACGCCTCCACCGTTTTTCGTTTGGGGTCGGGCTGACGCAAGATATAATTAGTAATACGTCCCGATTCATCAATTTCAAGAGAGTGACACAATAAAAAAGGGCGATCTAATTGTTCCATAAGTGGATCCGCAAATTCCACAAACGTATCGGAAACAATAACAAACCGCGAAATTTTCCGAAGCCATTTTGTGAATTCAAAAGCCTCATCAAAAGGCTGTATCGAAGCAATAACACCTTGAATGTCCTGAATTTTAAGATTATGTTCATCAAGTATATTCAGTCGATATTGCATTAATTCATCATAATCCTGAATATCACGAGTCGTAAGTTTCAATTTTTCAATTCCGGTAATTTTCGCAACATTTATCCATACTTCCGGAACAAACACACCTTCTAAATCAGAACAAACAACCCACATAATATATATTTTTTATAAATTTTCCTTATTTTTAACAAAAATACATAAAAAATAATTCTCTCTCACAGGCTTTTTTATAGTTTTATACTATGGATATATACAAAACACTCGAAGAATATGCTCATTCATTAGGACTCAGTATGCATGTCGCATCTACCGATATTGAATTTTCAGAATCACGATTGAGGGAGTGGATTCGAAACGGGTACCATGCAGACATGGAGTGGATGACACAAAATACTCCATTGCGAATACATCCGCACACAATTTTTCGTAACACCCAATCAATACTCGTGTTTTCACTCTCATACGCTCAAAACATTCCCAAAAGACGAGGAAAAATTGCACTCTATTCACTTGGGCGAGATTACCACAAAGTACTCAAACATAAATTACAAAAAATTGTTTCATATATACACAGCATGGGCGAAGAAGCCATAAGCTATGTTGACACCGCACCTATCATGGAGAAATGCATTGCATCGACCTCCGGTGCCGGATGGATTGGTAAATCTAGCCTGACCATTTCTGAACAATATGGGGCTGTTTTTTTTCTTGGGGAAATTTTCACTTCTCTGAATGTAGCACCAAGCAAACCACTCACATCCGATAAATGCGGATTTTGTACACAATGCATAGAAGCATGTCCAACGCAGGCTATTCTTCCCAACCGAACGATTGATGCACGAACATGCATTTCATATCTTACCATAGAGCATAAAGGATCTATTCCTATGAAATATAGAAAACTCATACACGACCTTCTGTATGGTTGCGACAAGTGTAGTGTTGCATGTATCTACAATCCAATAAAAGAAATACCTATAGACCCTGATTTTTCTCCACGCACCTACCCTGACGTTCGAGACATTCTGTATCTCACACAAGAATCATTTACCTCAGTATTTGCGGGAAGTGCCATTCACCGTATCGGGCTTAGTCAACTGCAACGGAATGCTTGCATTGTTTTGGGCAACATTGGTACACCGGATGACATACCTGCTTTACAACACATCCAAACCACATCGGAATCCCCCATTCTGCACGAACATGCACAATGGGGAATTGATATGATTCGGGGGAGGTGAAAGCATATTTTTCATGCAATAACCACCTATTTCCTTTGAATAATTAAAGGCTTCACAACTAATTCATCTTCTGCCTTAATTTGTATATACAGATAATATAAACCGTCGGGGAATTGAGATATATCAATATGATGCGTTTCCGGAAATACTTTGAGTAAAGATTTTGTATGTGTATACAGCATAACATATTCAACAGGGTTCACACTATACACATATACACTTTGAGATGCCGGTTGGGGAAAAATAGACACAATATTAATTTCATTTTCATCAACTTCTCCAATTTCATTTGTGGAGATTTCATTTTCGATAAAACCATTTTTCAACACATCAGGATTATCGTAACATGTATTATTTTCTGCTGTTGCAATCCACAACGAATAGGGAGTATACGAAGCACAGCCGACGCCATTTAATTCTCTAATTTCAATATTTACCTGTTGTGTTCCAAAAGAAACATATGCCGAATTAGAATGATCCAACACATCGATATTAGCATCACCTCCCGTTAGTTTCCACTCAAATTCTTTATCAGAATCTATTGTATATAACACATTTCTATCATTCGCACATACCCCAGGATAGTGCATTGGGCCATCAATAGAAATTTGTGTGTTCGGTGGTCGCAGATTAACATCAACTGGAATCTCTCCACTTCCAACAAGCTCACCATTTTCGTACTCATCTACAGACACCGTCACAGAACCTATTCCGGCTAAATATCTAATAAAAACAGAGACACCTTGACTTGATGAGTTCACCACCGCTAAAGATTCATCAGACACCGACCATATATAAGTGCTGTTCGAATTCGGATTTGAAATAGAATAATTCTCAATTATCCAATCATCATCTACATTATTTTTACAAATAACGTTATTTCCGGTAACCTCAAGTAACGGGCTTTCTTCCAGCAAACTGCACATCTCTTCACTTTCACACATATCTCTTGTTGCTGTCACACAAATTGTATTCGGAAGAATATCTGTACTAAATTGAATGCTACCGGTACCTGCACCTGAAACAACAGAAACTCCGGTCCAATTATACGTAACATCTGATTCAGAATTTACAACATCGGCATCATACACGGTATGTGCAATAATAAACTGAGGTGCATTAATTTCGGGAACTCTCGGTGTTTCTATAACCGTCACTACTGTTGATTCAGCTACCTCACAACCGTTGGCATCTACAATGCTTACAGAATATGTTCCGGCATTTGACACCTCAATTTCCGGCGTTGTTTCTTGTGTATTCCACACATACGTAAATGGTGCATTCCCGGTAACATCTGCTGTTAACGTTCCGGTTTCATCCGAACAGATTGTAATATCATCAAGACCTATCACAGGTAATAGATTTTCAACTACCGAAATAGTATCATGAGCTATACAATTATTCGCATCCTGCACCTCAACAATATAATCGCCATTTACATCAACCATAATATCCGATGTTGTTTCACCGGTATTCCACATATAGGTAAAAGGTGAATTGCCTTGTACTGATGGGGATAAACCTACTGATTCGCCGGAACAAAATGCAGCATTGCTTGTTTCAATATGCGGTAGGGAATAATGTGTAACAATATTTGAATCTTGTGCCACACAATTATGTACGTCAGTTACTTCAACAATATATTGTCCCTCAGCATCAACAGAAACACTCTGTGTTGTTTCGTTAATACTCCAGGAATAAGTATATGGAGCATTGCCTATTACCTGAGCTTGCAACTCAATAGTATCACCGACACAGAATGAAGTGTCAGATAAACGTACCTGCGGTGCAGAATGTTCAATAACAAGTGCTTGTTCAGAATATGAACACCCATAAGCATCTGTTATTTCCAATGAATATGTTCCTTCGGATATTGGCATAATACTTTCTGTAGTTTCACCCGTGTTCCAGAGATAGGTATACGGACTATTTTTCTCTGATATTTCAGGCATAAGTTCTATAGAACTACCAACACAAAAACTTGTATCAGCTAAAACTATGTCAATCGGCTCAACCAACACTATTGAAGCTTCTGATGCATTCATTCGTTCAGTTTCCATTCGTCCGTTAACATACGCATTTGTAATGGCCACATTAGCAGTATCGGTACCAATAACATCAAATGTAAGAGTTAAAAACTCTCCTCCATGAGTAACAAATGCATCTTGTATGTTTCCATATAATTGGAAGCTGATTGTACCTTGCTCTTCGCGTACCGTTTCTTGTATTATTGATGAGTCAAGCACCCCACCTAATGTATACTCACCAGCATATTCAAGTTTTGCATTGTCGTATTCAACATCAAATGTAATATTCAGCGTTTCATCACATGTTGCACATTCTGTTACCTGAGAAATATCAACCGAAACTGTTATACGCTCCTGAGGATCACACACAAGAGTGTCTTCTATAGTAACCTCCACAGAACAATCATAAACTACAATATCTATTGTGTCATAAGACGCACAATAGCCATCGGGAGCATATGTATATATCAATTTATGCGTTCCGGCACCCGCATCAGACGGATCGAATTGACCATTATCTACAAATGGTGAATTCCATGTTCCACCCTGTGGTGTTACGACAAGTGTTATCGGTTCGTCCTCAACTCTTAAAGTTTCAACCGGCTCAATCGTTACCGTTTCTTTTGGTAATACATTGATTGTAACTGTTGTGTCCTGAGAGCACATATCGTCTGACACATGAATATCAATTGTTGCCACCCCGTCTGCTGTGGGCGATGTGTAGATTATATTATTTTCGATAGAGATAATTTCCGGTGAATAATTGAATTCAATCGTGCTTGAATCCGAAATTGTTTCCACAATAAATGGAGCAGAATCTCCTGCACATATTTCATCGATATAATTGATATTCGAAATATGTGCAGGTGGTTTTCTGTATAAATATACCATAGAAGTATCACTACTTGCTCTCACTATACATTCACCCTCATTGTCACAGGCAGAAACTTTTCTGTTTAAAGAACTGATAAACATAATTTCTGCGGTATCAGCTGAACATGGATTTTTATTTTTAAACTGAGCATTATATGTAAATTCCGATTGTCCTTGCATATATTTTCCATAATCAAATGCCCACACAATAACAGATCGTCCATCAGGTAATATTTCTTCCGTTATTCTTTCCATTTCTGCGGTATCTGTCGAAGATAAATATATTACCCCTTCGGGCACTATAGCCCTCACACTCACACTGTCTACCAAAGTTATATGCACATTCGATGTGGTAATTGCAACATTAGCCTGTTGATTTATATCAAACCCTTCTTCATCAGTTGCAATATATATATCTTGTAAATGTTCGAATCCACGAATATTTGGAGTAAAATCAAACGCTTCTTTTTTTTCTGCACCACAGATGTTTTTCCTTGACACGTGTTCTGATAAGATTTTTGTAATATCTGTGACTAAACTGTCTGAACATTCTATTTCCAAATTAAATGATAGTGTAAGCTTTTCCTGAGATAAATCATCAACCTCATCCCAATGTTGACTCAAAATCTCATCTGTCACCAAATTATTATCAGGCGTAAATAAATTTGTCACGGGTATATCCCCTGAGAATCCTGCAAATTCATACTGTAGTGTATTTCCTGCAATTTTCATATTCTGAGGAAACGAAGATAACCAGTATGAAATACTAGTAGAATCAACATTTCCCAAGAAAATGTCAACCGAATAAGGAATTGACTGGCAAAAATCAAAATATCCTTCGGGACTAGAAGGAACGGATTGAACTAAAGATAAGTCCGCAGTAGTTGCTATAAATTCTTGTTCAAGGCTATCGCAAACATATTCTTCAAAATTATTAGGAGTAATATTTCCACACCCATACCCCGTTCGAAGAGTTGCTCGAATACTATCATTAAAAGCACAACTAATATAATCTAAGATAAAATCGATGTTTACTGAATTGTCCGAATAAAGAGGCACATTAAAATAATATGCATCCTCAAATATAGTAAATTCAATTTCTATGCTATCAAGAAGAATCTTTGATAATTGTAGAGATGAATTCTCATTGTCGATAGAAAATTCCAACAAATTATTTGCATGTCGAGTTCCTTCGTTTGCCATCATCATACTCCATTCAAGACTTTCTCCATTATTAGTTTCAATTGTCGATTCAGAGTAAGTATAGAAAGCATCTTCAACAATAACCGAATAATTTGATGTTTTTAAATCTTCTAATTCCCCATCTTTAGTATATATAATATATCCATCATTTATATAAGTACCACTTACATCTATACCACATGTTGCATAATTAATTCTAAAGTACAAATATTTCGTATCGGCATTTAATACCAATCGGTTTGTATCAGGAAAACTTACATATATGAAGTTTTCATCTTCTGATACAGTATACATATTCGACTCAATTAGCACATCCCCTTTTTTTAATAGTACTGATGAAAAATCATATGTAAAACCTTCAATTTTGGTAATTGTAAACATAGATATATACTCTCTGGGTCTGAATTCTGAAGGAAAACTAATATTAGTTCCTTCATGTCTAAAAATCGCACTTTGATAACATCCTCCTACTATTGCAGAATTATCTACATATCGAACGGGTTCTTCAAAAACTTTATACTGAGCTCCTCTCGAGTCAGAATACACAGTATCACAATTATATCCAATTAATGAAGTTCTTATATCTAATGAAGATTCATCACTATCAACATCTACAATTGTTGCCAAAACCATTATTTCCAAAACATCCTCATCTTCTATAACTAATCCTTCCGAGAGATTGAATGTGACAGTATGAAACTCAAAATTTCCATTTTGTGATATTGAAAACATTTCTGACGTATAATTAGCATCATTAAGGGTAAGTGTCGCAGCATATGGTGAAATAAAGTTCTTGCCAACCTCTACTCTAAACAAAGCTGTAATACTGGTATATAAACAGCTATCGTTTGTTGGAACACTCGCACTTAAACTAAGCCTCATTGTGTCGTTTTCTATAAAAGAAATACTGTTTGGGCAGTTTTCTTCAGTAAATTGTTCTGCAGATATAATATTATTTTCAAAAACAGATATATTGCTATCATCAATATTGTATCCGGTATTTACTCTTGAAATAGTAAAATCATTTACTCTTGCAGGTGTTGTAGCACAATTTTGACTGTGCAAATAAAAACTTTTGGTATACGTATCCAGTATGGTATATTGATTTGAATTACAAGCTGACTGAGTAAACACAAATTCCCAAGTAACAGGATAAGTGCTACAGACAATATTACTATCAGCTTTGATACTGACACTTTCATTTATATCAATATATCGAATAGCTTCTCCCATCTCAGATAAGGGAAGAAATATCTCTGTACCTTCGCCGTTTATTGAAAAACCATTAGGTACTGTTACCCGTAAAAAAAACTGTTTATCAGTATTAAACAAAGTATTAGAACTATAATCATATGAAGCTTCAAATCCAAATTCGTAGAATTGTCCTGGATCAATATCACTTGGTCCTGTCAGAGTAGAATATTCATAATTACATCTATCATGAACAATCCATGCATAAGACTTTCTATACTCTGTGCTGTCAAGCCCAAGGTATCTCATCGAATAACCCAAGCGATTCCATGCAACAGGATTAACATCAGGAACATTATCGGTAAAAAAGTATGAATACAAAAGAGGATGACTCAAGTGAAACGATACATCAATATATGAAGTATCCCCGGCATCTAAATCCATATAAATGTTATCTTCGTTATAATCATTGAAATCCCCCGTGCCATCATAATCAATTCCTTCTTCTGGTGATAATAGTGCACTTGTGCCGGAGAGTGTAAAAGGTATATCTGTTCCATCTACAGAGGCAATATTATCAATTGTAATATGTTTTGTTGATAATATAAGTCTTGAAATTAATCCTATTGCTATTCCCTTATCCTCCGATCTATTTATGCAACGAAGCCTAATTACTCCGGTTGAATCACATATAGTAACGTTTTTCAATACACTATCCAAAGTCCAGTATAAACTAGGCTTTGAAAACTCTTGGTATAATGTGGTAGATGCATTCGCAGAAACATTTTCACACACTACACCATCAATAAGTTCTGAAGCTGTATACATTATCTTTTGCACATCAAAATATGAGTTTACAATAATTTTCTGCCGTACATATAATGATTTGCCTGCTTCGAAACCGATTGTTTCAAGCAAACCTTTATGTATGGTATATGTGTAAGTATCTCCATCATTTTCTCCCGCAACAGATAATTCAAAATTTGTTGATGATTCAGAAACCATTGTATTTGTTAATGAGACAAGACTCGCATCGGGAATGGTAATTGTAAATTGTAAATCTTCAATTTCTCCGGCACCATTCGCATTTTTTATCTCAGTTATTATCTCGTAAGTTTCCCCATTAATAACTTTTATGCTTTGGCTACTCGCTGTTAATGAAGGGTGACGGATAGTATATGAATCTGATTCTGTTGTAATAGTCTTAGTTGTACCATCCTGCATGTATATAAGAGTAATCTGATCTTTCACACTTTCATCGGTTACGGATTCACACCCGGCTGTAGCATTATAGGAAAACCAAATACTATCTCCTGCTGCAATTGTCTGATTTATACTGAAAGTATTACCGGACACAGGTATAGTAAATCCATTATTATCTACAACATGATTGTCAATAATAGTAACACCATCGAATGGCACTATTTCTAATGTATTTACTTCAATTGCTTCGGTCTCCATATTTTTAATATGCACCTGATAAACAGCACTTTCATATCCTACATGTAGACTTGAATTTCCATCAGGAGGAGTAGTAGAAACAACTACCTGACCTACTAAATTTAACTGAAGAAACAGGAAAAATAGCATACTACATACAATCCCCCATCCTTTTAGGGGATATTCCCGGTTCATTTTCATTGCATTTGTTTTCATAATCGTGCTGTTTTATATTTTATTTTCGTTTCATAATTACATGTAGAGATTAACTTCGTTGAACTCCACTTCGTTTCGGTTGCCACACTCCACTGCGTTCCGTTCGCAATGACGTGGTGGGTAAACCGGCAGTTATCTGTGAAAAATTTAATCTTTATCTCCTCCGAAAAAGTTGCATTTATTAGTTGAATTTAGGTA